>CAZXAF010000037.1:0-10420 GCA_964638905.1 uncultured Dehalococcoidia bacterium | reverse complement strand
CCTGAGATGAAGCTGGCCTTCATCGGCGGCGGCGTCATGGGCGAGGCGATCATCAGCGCCCTGCTGGACAAGGGCATCGTCCAGCCCGCCGATATCACCGTCTGCGACATCGTCGCCCGCCGCCGTCAGCACCTGCAGCGCACCCACGGCGTCAAGGCCGTGGACAGCAGCGCCTCGGCCATCGAGGGCAGCGACATCGTCATCCTGGCGGTGAAGCCGCAGGAGTTCCCCTCAGCGGCCAAAGGGATAAGCGGCCGCCTCAAGGCGGGCCAGACAGTGTTGTCCATCATGGCCGGCATCAGCACCGCCACCATCAGCGATAGCCTCGGCCACCGAGCCGTCGTGCGGGCCATGCCCAACACCCCCGCCCAGATCGGCGAGGCCATGACCGTCTGGACGGCCACAGAGGCGGTGAGCCCCCAGCGTCGCCAGTCCGTGCGGGAGGTTCTGGGCGCCCTGGGGCAGGAGATCTACGCCGAGAACGAGAAATACATCGACATGGCCACCGCCGTCAGCGGCAGCGGGCCGGCGTTCATCTTCCTGGTGATGGAGGCCCTGATCGATGCCGCCGTCCACATCGGCATGCGGCGGGAAATAGCCACGCCCATCGTCCTCCAGACCATCCTGGGCTCGGCGCGCTACGCCCAGGCCAGCGGCAAGCACCCCGCTGACCTGCGGAACATGGTCACCTCCCCCGGCGGGACCACCGCCGAAGGGCTGCTCGCCCTGGAGGAAGCAGGCATCCGCGCCGCCTTCGCCGAAGCGATCATGGCCGCCTACGAGAGAGCCAAGCAACTGGGAGGCTAAGGATCGAGACTCTCTCCCTTTTTGTCCAGATCCTGACGCGCGTCCTGATGGGGGCCATCCTCCTGAGGGTCATCCTCTCCTGGGCTACTCTCGCCTTCCCCATCGATCCCCGCAATCCGCTGGTGGCCGCCCTGTACGAGATCACCGAGCCCATCCTGGCGCCCATCCGCAGCATCATGCCCCGCCTTGGAACGATCGACTTCAGCCCCTTCGTGGCCATGATCCTCCTGGAGTTCATCGCCCGCGCGGCCGAGCGAGCCCTGGTCTAAGTGACAATCGCCCCTTGTATTGCCCTATGCCCCATGCTATGATCCGCTCGCTGATCACAGATTGGCAAACGTTGGCAAGGAGGCAGGAAGCACGACTACGGATGAGAAGCTCCGGGCCCTAGATCTGGCGATAGGCCAGATCGAGAAGCAGTTCGGGCAGGGGGCGATCATGCGCCTGGGGCAGGCCTCCCAGCGTCTCGCAGTAGAGGTTGTGCCCACCGGCTCCCTGACCCTGGACATGGCCCTGGGGGTGGGCGGCATCCCCCGCGGCCGTGTCACCGAGATCTTTGGCCCGGAGATGGCCGGCAAGTCCACTCTCGCCCTCCATGTCATCGCCGAGGCCCAGAAGACAGGCGGGCTGGCCGCCTACATCGATGTCGAGCATGCCCTCGACCCTGTCTATGCCTCCCAGCTGGGAGCCAAGGTGGATGACCTGCTCATCTCCCAGCCGGACACCGGCGAGCAGGCCCTGGAGATCACCGAGGCCCTGGTGCGCAGCAACGCCGTGGACGTCATCGTCGTCGACAGCGTGGCCGCCCTCGTGCCACGAGCAGAGATCGAAGGTGACATGGGCGACTCCCTTCCCGGCCTCCAGGCCCGTCTCATGTCCCAGGCCCTGCGCAAGCTGACCGCCGCCATCGGCCGCTCCCGCACGGCCGTCATCTTCATCAACCAGCTTCGGGAGAAGGTCGGCGTCTTCTTCGGCAACCCGGAGGTAACGCCCGGCGGCCGAGCCCTCAAGTTCTACAGCTCCGTGCGCATCGACCTGCGGCGAGTGGAGAGCATTAAGCAGAACAATCAGATAATAGGCAGCCGCGTGCGGGCCAAGATCGTGAAGAACAAGGTAGCGCCCCCCTTCCGCACCGCTGAGTTCGACATGATGTTCGCCGGCAAGACCATGGGCATCAGCCGCGAGGGTGCCATCATCGACCTCGGCCTGGATAAGGGGCTTATCAGCAAGCAGGGGGCCTTCTTCAGCTACGGCAGCCAGCGCCTGGGCCAGGGACGGGAGAACGCCAAGGAGTTCCTGAGCAACAACCCCGAGCTGGCCGAAGAGATCGAGGCCAAGATCCGACACAAAGCCGAAGCCACCGTCCCCGCCGTTGCCTCCGCCGTCCGGAAAGCGCCAGAGCCAGAATAGATTAGGGTTGTTACCCTTCTGAACCGGACAGGTGAAACAAAGGAGTCAAGAATGTCAAGCAGAGCGTCTCGCTTTCATGTATTGTATCTCGCCCTCGCGGCGCTGATAACCCTCCTTATGGCCTGGGGCTGTGGCGGCGGGGAGGAAGAGATAACGCCCGGTTCTTCTGACTCCGGCTCGCTGCAAGTCGGCTTCGCCGGCGGCACGGTATCACTGAAAGGCGGACCCGAGGTTGAGATCCCGACCGGTGCCATCGCCGCTGACTCGGCAGACATCTCTGTCACGATCAGCGAGTCGACGCAGGAGATCTCGCTACCCGGAGACTTGAAGACCGTGGGCAACGTGTACGAGATAGGGCCGGAGGGGGCGAGCTTTGACGAGCCAGTGCGTGTCACCCTGCCCATTCCAGACGAGACGGACCCGGCGGATGTGTTGGGCGTAGTCACACTGGACCGGGACTCTGGTGAGTGGGTCAGCGTCTCGAGCACGGTGGACACTGCAGAGCGCACGGTCTCCGCCTTCACCACCCACCTTTCCCCCTTTGGGATCGTGGGAGGACGCAGCGAAGCTGCCAAGACCGGCGGATGGATCAAGGTCGTGAACTCCCACCCCAGAGGCTATGGGAACTTCCCCTCCACAGGCTTTGGAGGCTCCAACTGCAGCCGAAAGCCAATAACGCTGGAGAACCTGGTCTGCTTCACGGCCTACAACCCCACATCTCCAGCGCTACTAGTGAAGCCCATGCTCAATGTGGTGATTGCCAAGGATCAAACGACGATCGAGTACTGGTTGCCAGCGGGGACCTACACGCTGGAAGATTCCATATTCGCTTCCGAGATCAACAACGACCCGCTTTACTCCCCCTGCGTGGATTGGTGGACCCGCCCGCCGCAAACCATCGTCATGACACCGGGCATGACCATCGAGTTCGGGGAAAACATCGGGATCCCGCCCGATCCGGCGAGCGGCTTTGTGCACACTCCCAACACTTGTGCGCCTGTGCCCAAGCCCACGCCGACACCCACGGCTACACCCACAGCGACCCCTACAGCGACGCCTACAGCGACACCCAAAGCCTCGCCCACACCGACGCCCACAGTGACGCCATCAGCCGCTGAGGAAGAGCTCTTCAGTGTCACGAGCATCGGCGGGGCCTACAACGGGGCTACCGAGCCGACCACTTTCTCCATCAGCGAGTCGTGGCTGGTTACGGAGATCTATACCTATCACTGGAACGACGCGCAGGGCAAGACCCCGGGGACCGTTGGCCTGGAGGCCGCCGACGGCACCGTCTACGGCCCGTGGCAGGCGACCGGTCAGCCGGGGCAGGGCGGGGTTCCCGACGCCTACTGGGTGGTGAAGCCAAACATCGTCATCCCCCCGGGCACCTATACCGTGATCGACTCCGATCCCAGCACCTGGGCGCAGAACGCAGAAACGGGCGGCGCGGGCATGTCCGCGGGCAGGGGCATCCGCCAGTGAAACCCGTAATAGAGCACAGCAAAGCCTAATTGGAGCCAGCCCCACACCCGGGACGGGCTTCCTATCAGGCTTCAGCGGAGTTGGCAAGGCCAACGCTGGTGGATGTTGCTAGATACGAGAGAGCCACCTTGCGGGAGGGCTTGACCCCCCTCTTTCACCACCGCTTCTCGCCTGCATGCAGATCACAGCCATAGAAAAGCAACGGCGGCGCCAGCGAGCCAACATCTACCTCGATGGCCGCTACGCCTTCTCCCTCAGCCTTGAGGTAGTGGCCCAAGCAGGGCTCCACGAAGGCGACGCTCTAAGCCCCCAGCAGATGCACTCACTGCACCAGGCCGACGTCCGGCACCAGGCCCGCGAGGCCGCCCTTCGCCTGTTGGCCTACCGCCCTCGCAGCGAGGCGGAGATCCGCCAGCGGCTGGCCCGCCGACGCCTGCCAAAGGACGTCATCCAGGAGACCATCGCCCGCCTGCGCGAGCAAGGGCTTCTGGACGACGCCGCCTTCGCCCGCTTCTGGGTGGAGACGCGCGACCAGAGCAGCCCTCGCGGCCGCTATCTCCTCTGGCGGGAGCTCTCGGCCAAAGGTATCGAGCAGGAGACCGCCCGCCAAGCGGTCGACAACGTAACGGAGGAAGATGCCGCCCTGCGCGCCGCCCAGAAGAAGGCCCGCCAGCTCCAAGGCCAGGACTACCGCGTCTTCCGTCGCCGCCTGGGCGACTTCCTCCGCCGCCGTGGCTTCTCCTACTCCACCATCCAGACCACCATCGAAAGGCTCTGGCGCGAAGGGCAGCAAGACTCACAGCGCCCCTAGCTGAGGGAGTACTTTTCTTCAAGATTCCCCATTCCGGATATCAAGTCCCCTCTTTATTATCCCCCCAAATATGACCTAACCTGCCATTTCCTTGACACCCTAATAGGGCCAGACGTATCATGGAATTGGTAACCTAAACTAATTTTGAAATCTGCCCCGAACCGTCAACAGGAAGTGAGGTGAAGATGCCCGAGGCCCTAGTATTTGCTATACCCATCGGCCTCATTGCTCTGATCGGGGGAGTTGTCAGCGGCGCCTGGATACAACAGCGAATAGAGTACCGCCGCGCCGCCGGCGCCGAGATGAAGGCCAGCCGTATTCTCGGCGAGGCCGAACAAAGGCAAAAAGAGCTACTTCTGGAAGCCAAAGAGGAAGCGATTCGCCTGCGCAGCCAGGCAGAGGGGGAGCTAAGAGACCGACGCAGCGAGGTACAGCGCTTAGAGCGACGGCTGATCCACAAGGAGGAAAACCTCGACCGAAAGCTGGAGTCCCTGGAGCGCCGCGAGCGCTCCTTGACTAATAAGGAGCGCCACCTGGACGACGCCAGGGCCAAGCTGACGGACCTGGAGGGACAGCGCCGCCAGGAGATCGAGCGCCTGTCCAGCCTGACCACCCAGGAGGCGCGGGAGATCCTGCTGGCCGAGATCGAGCACGAAGTGCGCGATGAGGCCAACCGGCGGATGCGCGAGATCGAGGCCGAACTCAAGGAGGAAGCCGAGCAGCGAGCCCGCGGCATCCTATCCACGGCCATGCAGCGCCTGTCCTCCGATGTCATCTCCGAGGCTACCGTCTCGGTGGTGCCCTTGCCCAGCGACGACATGAAGGGTCGGATCATCGGCCGTGAGGGCCGTAACATCCGCACCCTGGAGCACCTTACAGGCGTGGACGTCATCATCGACGACACCCCCGATGCCGTAACCCTCTCGACCTTCGACCCCGTGCGCCGGGAGATCGCCCGCGTGGCCCTCACCAAGCTCATCAGCGACGGCCGAATCCACCCCGCTCGCATCGAGGACATGGTGGAGAAGGCCCAGAAAGAGGTGGATGCCACGATCAGAGAGGCGGGCGAACAGGCTGTGGTGGAGGCGGGTGTGCCCGGCCTCCACCCGGAGATCGTGAAGGCGCTCGGCCGCCTGAAGTATCGCTATAGCTACGGTCAGAACCAGCTCAAGCACGCTGTGGAATCGGCGCGCATTGCCGGCATGCTCGCCGATGAGCTCGGCGCCGACGCCAACGTCGCCCGTCGCGGTGGCCTTCTCCACGACCTGGGCAAGGCCATCGACCACGAGGTGGAAGGAACCCACTCCCTTATCGGCGCCGAAATGGCTCGCCGCTATGGCGTGAGCGCGGCGGTGGCCCACTGCATAGAGTCCCACCATGAGGAAACAGAGCCGAACAGCGTAGAGGCAGTGATTACCATCATCGCCGATGCTATCAGCGGCAGCCGGCCGGGTGCCCGCCGCGAGTCTCTGGAGCAGTACATCAAGCGACTGCGGTCCCTGGAAGAGGTAGGTAACGGGTTCGATGGAGTGGAGAAGTGCTATGCTATCCAGGCTGGCCGCGAGATTCGCATCATCGTCAAGCCGGAAGACATCGATGACCTGGGAGCCATGCGCCTAGCCAAAGACATCAGCAAGAAGATCGAGGAGACACTGGAGTACCCGGGGCAGATCAAGGTTACCGTGATCCGCGAGAAGCGGGCAGTCGAGTACGCTAAATAGCGAAGGAAGGGGAGCGGCGTTCAGTTGACCCAAATCGCCGTTCCCCTCCTTGCTGCCTTCAGGAGCGATAGTGAAGATCCTCTTCGTTGGTGATGTGATAGGCCGCCTGGGTCGCAAGACGGTGCAGGCTATTCTGCCCGCCCTCAGACGAGAGACCGAGGTCGATCTGGTGGTCGCCAACGGCGAGAATGCCGCCGGCGGCCGCGGCCTCACCCTGGCCACCGCCGACGAACTCTTCGCCGCTGGCGTGGACGTTATCACCTCCGGCAACCACGTCTGGGAAATGCGCGAGATCTATCCCCTCCTGGATGGCGAAGCGCCTGTCCTGCGGCCCCTCAACTACCCGCCCGGCGTGCCCGGCCGCGGCCTGCTGACCGCCCATGGAGCAGCCTTCGTCAACCTGCAAGGCCGCGTCTTCATGAGCATCGAGGTAGACTGTCCCTTTCGCGCTGCCGACGATGCCCTGGAGCGCCTAAAGGACACCCCCGTGGTCATCGTCGATATGCATGCCGAGGCCACCAGCGAGAAGGCGGGCCTGGCCTGGTACCTGAATGGACGGGTGAGCGCCGTCATCGGCACCCATACCCACGTGGCCACCGCCGATGCCCGTGTCCTGCCCAAGGGAACCGCCTTCATCACCGACGTGGGCATGGTGGGGCCCCGTGATTCGATTATCGGCATGGAAATCAGACCGATCATCGAGCGTTTTCTCACCCAGCTTCCGTCTCGCTTCTCGCCGGTAGAAAAGGGTCCCGCCATCTTCAACTCAGTGCTCATAGACATCGACGAAGCCAGCGGCCGCGCCCAGAGCATCGTCCGCGTCGACCGGGAGATAGCCAAGCATGGCCAGTAAGGCCGACCTCCACACCCACAGCACCTACTCCGACGGCCTACTCACCCCCACCGAGCTTGTCGAGCGAGCGGCCAGCAAAGGCCTTGAGGTGCTCGCTCTCACCGACCACGACTGCACCGATGGTATCGCCGAGGCCCTGGAAGCAGCCCAGAGGCACCCTCAACTGCTCCTCATCCCCGGCGTAGAGCTAAGCACCGACATGCCCCAGGAAGAGGTGCATGTGCTGGGCTACTTCTTCGACTGGCGGAACCCCGGCTTCCAAGACCGCCTACAGCACCTGCGCCAGTCGCGCATAGAGCGCGGCCAGAAGATGCTGGCCAAGCTCAGGCGCCTGGGGATCGACCTCTCCTGGCAGCGGGTAGAGGAGATCGCCGGCGACGGCGCTGTAGGGCGCCCCCACATCGCTCTGGCCATGCTGGAGGCCGGCCACATCTCCTCCTTCGAGGAAGCCTTCCACCTTTACCTCGGCCGTAACAGACCCGCCTACGTAGAGCGGGAGAAGATAACCCCCACCGAGGCGGTGCAGCTCATCACCGACGCATCCGGCCTGCCCGTTCTGGCCCACCCCCGCGATCTCCTGAACCCCGAGCCCCTCCTGGTGGAGCTCAAGGAAGCCGGCCTCATCGGCATCGAGGTCTACTATCAGGACTATAGCCAACAGGCCATCGAGCGCCTCCTGGAAGTCGCCCACCGGCACGATCTGTTACCCCTGGGAGGAAGCGACTTCCACGGCATCGGTGGCGAGCACGAGCGAAACCTGGGCGACATCCCCCTGCCCTTTGAGCCCATTGAACAACTCATTGCCCTGGCCCGCCAGCGTCAGCTCCTGCAGGCATCGCCTTGACCGCCAGCCCTCCTCTCCACCGCGACAACCCGTGGCCGACCACAGCCAGACCACTTCAGTTATTATGTCCACATGCTCGCTCCAGCCGCACTAGTACGACCCGCCGTCGCTTCCGCCGCAGCGCTATACTCAGCTCCTGCGTCCCACTAGCGTTGATCCCAAAAAGGCGCTACAGTAGCGGCAGGCATTCTCCCGGCACGCGCCGGAGCGGGCTCTCTCGCGCAGGTGGTGAATAGCCATGGTTATCAGAGAAGAGCAGCGTGACACCGAGCGAAAGGTCATCGCTATCCTGAAGATCCTCAGCGAATCAGCGGAGCCGCTCGGCTCCATCGCCATTGCCCGACAACTGGAATCCCACGGCGTCCATCTGAGCGAAAGAACTGTCAGGTATCACCTCAAGATCACCGACGAACGAGGTTTCACCGAACCCCGGGGAAGAGACGGAAGAGTGCTCACGCTGGAGGGCCTGGCCGAGCTGAGAAGCGCCCTCGTTCCCGACCAGGTTGGCTTCGTGATCGAGAGGATCGAGCTGCTGGCCTTCCAGACGACCTTTGACCCGGCCCGACGTACCGGCCGGCTGCCCGTAAATACGTCTCTGTTTTCCAAAGACAGGTTCGAGGATGCCCTGGCGGCGATGAAGGACGCCTTCGATGCCGGCCTATGTGTTAGCGAACTGGCGGCCGTCGCCTCCGCCGGCGAGAAGCTGGGCGACATCGTCGTCCCCGATGGTATGGTTGGCTTCGCCACTGTTTGCAGCGCCGTCGTGAACGGAGTTCTGCTGAAAGTAGGCGTCCCCACCGACTCCCGCTTCGGAGGGGTGCTGGAGATGCGCAACTCCCTTCCCAGGCGGTTTCTAGCCATAATCACCTACGCCGGCTCCTCGCTGGACCCCTCCGAGGCCTACATCAGGGCCAGAATGACGCGAGTGCGCGAAGCCGCAGCCACAGGCACCGGGAGGATACTGGCCAACTTCCGCCAGATACCGGCCGAGGCAAAAGCGCTGGTGGAGAGCACGGCAGCTGAGCTGAAGCAGGCCGGCATCCACGGAATACTGCTCATGGGCGAAGCCAGCCAGCCGGTGTGCCAGATCTCTGTGGGCCTGAACAAAGTGGGAATGGTGCTGCTGGGGGGAATGAACCCTGTGGCCGCTGCCGAAGAGGCTGGAATACAGGCCGATAACTTCTCGGAAAGCGGCACCATCGATTTCGAGCGCCTGGTCAACTTCCGCGAGCTGTAGACCACCCGAAGCATCGCCCGCTGCCCTACCACCACAAGAGAGGCCCAACAATCCCTATGGCTCGTGCCTGCCTACGGTTACCACTGGGTTAAAAATGGGTATGCTGCGTGCAAGGTCTTTCGGTTTGGGGCTTGACAGATTTCCATAAATAGTGCACCATCGGAGCATCATCAGTGGGCGGGTGGCGGACGGCAACCGGCAACCGCTAACCGCAATCTTCGAGGAGGTGGGACACCATGGTTGAGCCGACTAGAGAGCTCCTGGCGCCCGGCGAGGTAGTGGACCCCTACGTCACTGCTCTAGCACAGTTCGATGCAGCCGCTAACTACCTTGGCCTGGCCGATTCAACGCGCCAGTACCTGCGCAACAATCGGCGAGAGCTGATAGTCCACCTGCCCGTACGTATGGGCGACGGCTCCATAAGCGTATTCTGGGGCTGTCGTGTCCAGCACAACTGGTCGCGTGGGCCAAGCAAGGGGGGCATCCGCTACCACCCCGCCGTCAGCCTGGACGAGGTGAGGGCTCTGGCGATGTGGATGACCTGGAAGTGCGCCGTTGTAGGCATCCCCTACGGGGGAGCCAAGGGCGGCGTGCAGGTTGACTACAAGAAGCTATCCAGCCGCGAGTTGGAGAGCCTGACCCGACGCTATGCCATCGCCATAAGCCCGGTGATCGGCCCCGACCAGGACATACCCGCCCCTGACGTGGGAACCACTCCCCAGACCATGGCCTGGCTCATGGACGCCTACGGCGCTACCCGGAGACGCTACACACCGGCGGTGGTCACCGGCAAGCCCATCAGCGTTGGCGGCACGGTAGGACGGGAAGAGGCAACGGGCGCCGGCATCATGCACGTGGTTCAGGAAGCCGCCCGCCGCAAGCGCCTCACACCGAGTGAGACAACGGTAGCCATCCAGGGCTTTGGCAATGCCGGCCAGTGGTCGGCTCGCCTCCTGAAAGGCCTCGGATTCCAGGTGGTTGCCGTCAGCGACACATCAGGCGGCATCCACAACGGGCGAGGCATCGACGTCGAAGCGGCCATCGCCCAGAAACTGGACAGCGGCCGCGTCACTGACCACAAGAACGGCGACCGCATCACCAACGAGGAACTCCTGACCCTTCCGGTGGACATCCTGGTGCCGGCCGCTTTCGAGAATCAGATCACGACCGCCAACGCCTCCGATGTCAAGGCAAAGATCGTCGCCGAGGCAGCCAACGGCCCCACAACCCCCGAGGCCGATCAGATCCTGAATGA
>CAZXAF010000036.1:9015-10530 GCA_964638905.1 uncultured Dehalococcoidia bacterium | reverse complement strand
ATTCCTTGGCCGTGACGGCTTCATAGGGTCGCCAGTTCTTCTGCCGTCGCAGTCGGAGGCCCACCAGCCCCAATCGCAGGCGGTCGATGAGGGAGATGGGGGTGAAGCGCAGCAGATCGACGGGGGTGACGAAGTCGTACACTCGGCCGTCGTAGAAGATGCCCACCTTCGAGTCCCGCCAGAGCAGGCGGTCGGCCAGGCCCAACTCATCGAGCAGGGCCATGATAGTGGCGTCATTGGAGAAGATGTGGTGATAGAACTGCTCGATGCGGCTGCCGCCGATCTCGAAGGTGCCCACCAGGCCCCCCAGGTTGGGCTCCGCCTCCAGCAGGTGGACCTGGAAGCCCCGCTGGCAGAGGCGATAAGCGGCGGTCAGGCCGGCCAGTCCCCCGCCGACGATCCCTACCTTCACTCTCTGCCCTCCCTCTCCAGGCCTACGCCACTGGCCAGCCTGGGTTGGGCTGGCCGGCGCAGGGCCTCCGTCAAAGACAGGTTGATCGCCCACAGGAAGAGTAGTCCGGCGGCCACCACCGGCAGCAGAACCAGGGCATGGAGGGCAACGGCGTAGGCTCCGGCCGGCCCTCGTCCCACTCCCACGAAGTCCAGCGTCTCCTTGGTGAAGAACTCGAAGGGCCCGACGCCGCCGGAGGTGGAAGGAAGGGTTATCGCCAGGTTCGCCGCCGCCGCTACCATCATAAAGATAGGGAAAGCCTCTCCCAGGTTGAAGGACAGGCCAACCATGAAGTACATGGTGGACTCCAGGGCCCAGGCCACGACCGAAGTGACCAATACGGCGGCGATCCGCCAGGGGCTCTGCAAGGCGGTAAGCCCCACTATGAACGAGCTGGCCCACTGACTGCCCTTCTCGTGCGCTCGCGCTGGCAGGAAGCGCAGGAGCCTTGCCAGCCAGCGCTGGGCTCGCTCCTGGGAGGAGGCCATGAACAGGAAGAGGGCCAGGACGAGCACGAAGACGGCCGACATGGCCGCGGCCAGGATGCTTAGCTCCCGGCTCAGTCCAACAAAGGCGCCGACGGCTATCAGGAAGACGACCAGCACCAGTCCATCGAACAGGCGCTCCACGGCGATGGTGCCCAGGGTGGACATGATGCTCAGGCGATGCCGCCGGTCCATGATATACGCTCGCACCAGCTCGCCGGTTCGTGCCGGCAGGAGGTTGTTGGCCATGTAGCCGATAATCACCACGGGATAGAGGGTTCGGCTGGACAGGTTGGCGATGGGATGCAGGAGGTAGTGCCAGCGCAGGGAGCGAAACCAGGCCGAAAGGAACCAGACGGCAATGGCGGGAGCGAACCACCAGTAGTTGGCCTCGGCCAGCTTGTCGGCCATGTCCCCCAGATCGGTACGCCAGAAGAACAAGCCCAGGAAAAGGGCTGTCCCCACTATGCCGATCCAAAGCTGACGGTTGCGCAGCAAGATGCTTGGCCCGCCTTTTCCTCCTGGCTGGATAGGGTACGCACCATTATAGGGTGGCGCCAGCTAGTGAAGCAACGCGAG
>CAZXAF010000036.1:0-8915 GCA_964638905.1 uncultured Dehalococcoidia bacterium | reverse complement strand
TGAAGCAACGCGAGCCTAGGGCACAGGCATGTCGAGGAGGGGGACGCGGCGGATCTGATCGGCGCCGCTGCTGGAAATGTACAGGAAGCCTCTGTTATCCAGCGCCAGGCCGGTCGGGCTGACCAGGGCCGTCTCGCCGAGACCCTCCAGGGTGGATAGGAGGCTGCCGTCGGCACCGACCCGCAGGAGGCGATGACGGCTGGTCTCGCTGGCGATGATGCTCCCGTCGGGCGGCAGGGCGAGATAGGGCTTGGTGGATGGGTCATTGGGGAACCAGCCCGGCATGGGGAACTGGTTCAGCGGATTGAGCTGGCTGTCGAACTGCTGGATGCGGCTGTTCCAGGCATCGGCCACAAAGATATCGCCGTTGGCAGCGATAGCGATGCCTACCGGCTCGCGGAACTCGCCTGGCTCCGATCCGGACTCGCCCCAACTCCCCAGGAAGTTGCCACTGCCATCGAACTTGAGGAGGCGGCTGGTGCCGGTGTCGGCTACCCACACGTTGCCTTCGGCGTCGGTCGCCACGTCCCGCGGGCCCCAGAAATCGTAGGCCTTGGGGTTGCTGAGGTCGCTGGCTGCCTGGCCCCACTGGATCACGAAGTTCAGGTCGCGGTCGAACTTCTGAATGCGATTGTTCCAGGTGTCGGCCACGTACAGGTTACCCTCGCTGTCCACCGCCACTCCCCAGGGCTCGTTGAACTGGCCCTCGCCCTCTCCCCGAGAACCGATCTCGGCTATGAATTCGCCTTCGCTGCTGAACTTCTGGACGCGATGGTTGCCGCTATCGGCCACGTAGAGATTGCCCTCGCTGTCCACAGCCAGGCCGGCGGGCTTGATGAATCGACCGGGGCCGTTGCCCCGCTCGCCCAGGGTGAACCTGCCCTCGCTATCGGGCTTGGGCACCTCCGCCGGTTCCTCCCTGCCGATGGGCTCCTCAATGGCGAACTCCTCGGGGAAGTAGGCCACCGCATCCGCTGAGCCCTTGGGCTCTGGCGGCTCGTGGTCGCGGAAGTAGTGCCACCAGGTGTTCCAGGTGTCGCCATCGCCCAGCCTGGCCACGAAGTCGGTGAACATAGTCAGCACGCTATCTTTTTCGATGCCCCGATAGGTCTCGGGGAACCACCAGCGGTGAGAGTAGGGCTGCCCCGGCTGGTAGCCTGTCAGCTTGGGCTGTACGCTGGCGTCGTCGTTCTTATTGACCAGAAGGATGGCGTTGTCGGGCGGCTGGTAGTCGCCGCTCATGTCGGGCCAGCCGACGCCATGGTAGTTGCGCAGATACCAGACCCAGGGCCAGGAGAAAGCGTCGCGGCTGTCCACGACAATGGGCAGGTCTTTGCCCAGGCCTGTCTCCTTGGCTATCTGGTCGATCTGGTCCCGGATTTTGGGGACGTCGGACGAGGTCTGCGTATAGACCAGCATCTCGCGGGCGTCCGCGCCGTGGCCCTCCTGGAAGCTGGCCATCCAGGCCCCTCGAACGCTGAACAGCAGGAGGACGCCCACCACCGCTGCCAGCGGCACGACGGCCATCGCCCGTCCGCGCCCGCTGATGGTCAGGGCGGCGATGGCCAGCAGGGCGGCAACGCCCAGCAGGATGCGGGCGATAGTGCCTGCGCCATCCGTGGGGCCGAAGGTAGCGAAGCCTGCTGCCGTTGCTCCCAGGACGGCCGCCAGCAGATAGCCGGTGTAGCCGGGGAGACGGAAGTGCCACTCCGCCGATCGGGCTGTCTCCCAGATCTGGCCCAGAACGTAGGCAGCCAGGATGATCACCGGCAGAGCCAGGTGCACGTTCAGCCAGGGCATCTTCTCGCCGGCCACGGAGTAGGCGAACAAGCTCAGCACCATCCAGAAGAGCAGGAAGCGAAGGAAGGGGCTGACCCGCAGGCTGAAGGCCAGCAGGGCCAGGGCTACGAGCCCCAGCACTGTGCCCAACGTTGGGTTATCCGCAGCGTCGGCGGACAGGGCGAGGATGGCCAGGGAGCCTCCGATGAAGAATATGATGCGCGCGAAGTGGCCCTCGGCGGTGTCGGGCCCGAAGGCAGCCTTGGCCAGCGCTATCCCCGCAGCGGCAAAGGCGAAGAGCAGCGGCAGGTACTCATAGGCGGGCAACAGCACCAGGTAGTAGTAGAAGGGCTGACCGCCGCGTTGCTCTCCCTGCTGCTCCAGCCAGTAGTCCAGGGAGTTCCACATGCCGGAGCCGAAGCCGTCCGGATTGGTGAGGAAGGTGGAGTACAGCAGGCCGAAGACGGCGTAGAAGACGACCCCCACGATGAGCCAGGAGCGCCAGTTCCAGCGCAGGCCGACGGCCGCCGTGGAGGCGATGAGAATGAGAACGGTGAGGAAGCCGGTGAGCTCTTCTCGGCTGACGTGCTCGTGGCCGCTGAACGGGCCCAGGTTGATGATGAACAGCTCGCGAGGCCAATCGGCCTCCTTCACGATGCCCAGGCCTTCCAGCGGTACCTGGATGGCGGCTGCGAACTGGGGCAGAGTGAGCGTGCCCAGGATGAGGAGGAAGTCGGCGGCGCGCGGTCTCTCCCCCAGCCCGATTCGCTCGCGCGTCTGCTCGCGCAGGAAAGGCCACACGGCGACGATCGCCCAGGCAAAGGGCACCAGGGCCAGGAAGAGGATGGGAGTGAAAAGCGGGTCCAGGTTGCGGCGCTCCCTGATGCGGTCGGCCAGGATATGGGCCATCCACAGGTCGAGGAAGGCGATGAATATCGCGGCGTTCAGGAACGTCGCCTCTTTGGTGGCGAAGCTCAGGGCCAGAAGGCCGGCGGCGATGTACAGCCAGCGGTGGCGTCCTTCCTCGATGTATCGCCAGAGGCAGACGGCCAGCCCCAGGGTCCACAGGCCAATGTAGATGTCGTTGCGGGCAAAGCGGCTGAAGTAGAGAAGGGTGGGCGAAAAGGCGATGAGTCCGGCAGCGATGAGCGCCCCCGAGTGGCCTAGATGGCGTCGCAGCAGGAAGGGCACGCCGATGAGGGCTGTGCCCAGGAAGGCGGGCAGGATGCGGGCCGTGTAGTCGCTCACACCGAACAGAAGGAATGTGAAGGCGGTGCCGAAGAACTGGAAGGGGCCGTGCATCATCGCGTTGTGCTCGTAGTTGCCGTCGCGGAACAGATAGAAGGCATACTGGGCGTGCAGGCTCTCGTCGTGGTGGAAGGCGCGCGCTCCCAGGTCCCAGAACCGGAGGCCGGCACCGACCGCGATGAACAGAGCATAGAGCGCCAGTTCCCAGCTCAGCCTCAGGCGCAGGGAGGCCAGGCGCTCGAACGGGCTGGCCGAGGGTGTCGACGTTGGCACGGAGGATGGTTGGTCGCTCATTCCACTCTCACCACTATGTCCGCCTCTATCGATGATAGGTCACCCCAGGGCTGACGGTAAACCAGCCATCGCCACCAGTCTAGGGGGTCAAAGGTATGAGGCAACCAACCCTCAGCTATCGGCCAGGTTCCCTGCCAGCGATAGCCGCCGGGGGGTGACTCGCCGGCCGGGGTGACGATGGCCACGGCATCCGTCGGCGGCGAGGCTGCGAAGACCACGCCGTGCACATCTCGCAGATACCAGCCCAGGGCAGGAAGGAGCGAATCGTGGACGGCGATCGTCCCCGGCGTCTGGGCCTGGATGGCAGCTAGCTCGTCCTGCAACTGGACGACGCGAGGGTTGATCCGCTCGTCGGCCAGGAACTCGTTGCCTCGGCCGTACATCACGGACGTGGAGCCGTGGATCGCCACGACCGTCAGCAGCACCAGCGCCAGAGCCAGCGAGCCAGCGGCAGCCTGACGGCCGAGCGTGTTCCAGGTGATCCATATCAGGGCTACCGCCGCCGCAGCAGCCAGGATCATGCCTGTCTTCTCGCGTTCCGGCCCGGCCTCGCCGGCCTGAGCCCACTGGATGAGGACGATCGCCATGTAGACCGTCAAGGCAAGCACCGGCGCCAGATAGGGAGCCGCCCGGCCGAGGGAGATGGGTTCGGCGTCGGCGGCTATTCTCTCCAGCCAGCTACCGGCTAGGAGGGCAAGGGGCAGAAGGAGGAGGACAAGCTGCCCTGCCTCGCGGCGAGTGCTGATGGCGATGATGATGGCGGCGCCGCTGGCCCAGAAGAAGAGGAAGCGCTGGAAGAGGGAGATGTCCCGGCCTCTGGAGATGATCCAGCGGCTGAGGAGCCACAGGTAGGCTAATCCGCCCAGAAGAAGGAGCAGCGCTTCGTAGCTTATCAGTATGCTCAAGTGAAGATGCCAGATCAGGCTGTCGCGGGGCAAGGCGAACGCGTCCACCCACTGGCGCAGGCCGGGCAGGCTGAGGCGATCGATGGCGGTGCCGAAGTGGGTGATGCCCAGCTCCAGCGATCCCAGGAAGAAGAGCAGGCCGCTGATGAGCAGGGCCGGGTTCCGCCACACAGGGCTGGCGCCTGCCAGCAGCTCCTCGTCTCGCCGCCAGGCGATCTCCCAGGCCAGGAAGACGACTACGATGAGGGCCGTGGAGGTGGAAACGAAGTCGCTGCCCAGGGCCAGGCCCAGGCTGAGGATCAGAGTGAAGAAATAGAGCGGTCGCTGTGTGCGCAGGTAGCCAAAGAGGGAGAGAACCATGGCCACGGAGAGGAAGGCTCCCACGCTGTAAGGCAGGCTGCTGCGGGAGACGTGCACGAGGAGAGGCGAGAAGGCGAGCAGTCCGGCCGCCGCCAGGGCAGCGCCGCCCACATATCGCGACAGGGGCCAGAGCAGAGCGACCATGGCCGATCCGGCCAGCGCCGGTAACAGGCGGGCCAGGAGGTCGCCGGAGCCGAAGATGTGGAAGAGGTAGACTGTGAGAGCGGCGGTCATGTCCCCCGTCCAGTTGGCGGAGGTATCGCCCTCCGACGTCTGCCAGGCGGTGAAGGCGCGGACGCTCTCGTCGATCGTCAGGGGGAGATGCTCCAGGCGGGCTAGCCGGAGGGCAGCGGCCAGGGCAATAATGGCCAGCCAGACGACTACCTCCACGCTAATCGACGGAGCGAAGGCTGCCAACCGCGCTCCAGCCACCGTCTGTGAAGGCTGGGTCGGCAGGGTGTCGTCAGGGCGTTCGCTCACGGGCGCCACCGCCTTGCTGTCGATCTAGGGAGCGCTGACAACGGTTTCCACCTCCTGAGGCATCTGATAGATGGTGACGGTGTCATTGCGGTAGACCACATCCATGAAGGAAGCGAACTTGCCCAGCCCTGTCACGCCATAGGCTTCCTGCTCCAGATGACCGACGTATACGTACTCCACGTTGTACTTCTCCAGTATTGCCTTCGCTTCCTGTGGGCTGCTGGTCGCGTAAGCGCGGGCCACGTCGTCCTGACGGCCTTCGAGCGGGGCGTCCGAGCCACGCCATAGGCGCTCGTGGCCGGGCCAGCCCAGCACCGTGGGCAGGCCGGTGCGAGAGGAGATGCGGGCATAGTCGGTGTAGCCGTCGCCTACCGCCTCCAGGATGATCGGAGTGCCGCTCACGTTCTCGTTCAGCCAGCGGGTGGCATCGTATTCGTCGGGATGGTTCACCTGCACGTGCACATAGCCGTCCATGCGCTGATCGTTGGTGAAGCCGCTGGTCCGCTCGAAGGTGGCGGCCACTGTATACACCAGGGCGGCGGCGATGATGACGGTGGTAAGGCTGGCCCAGCCAAGACGGCCCAGGGTGACGACTGGTCGCTTCGGCCGCCAGTGGGCGAGGAAGTAGTAGAGGCCGACGGCGCCGCCGATGCTCAGCAGCATCCAGGCCTGGTAGTAGAGCTTGAAGACGGTGTTCACTCGAAAGGCCAGCGGGTCCTTAACCCAGTACAGCTCGGGCCCCAGGATGAGGAGAAGGCCCACTCCTACCAGCATCAGAGCGAAAAGGTAGCTTCGTTTCATGTCCTCGTTCTCGTGTTCGCGGAAGAGCTCGCGGCCGAAGGCGAAGCCGGCCGCTGTCAGGAAGACGGCTAGCATGACGAGGGTTCCCCAGCTGGGGCCGCGGGTAGTCACTTCGTCGGCGAAGCCGCCAGGGCCGCGCTTCACGAATATCAGGAAGCCCCACATGGCTAGAGGGGCCAGCCAGGGGATCAGCGACAGGGCAACGATCGGCTGGCGTAGGCGGGGCCAGGGCCGAGCGAGGATGCGTGCCACTACGAAGGACAAGCCCAGCCACAGGAGGGGTAGCCAGACCATCAGGAACTGGTTGGGACGGCTGACCGTGGAGTTGATGGGCGCATGGCCCGGGCGAGTGGCAGCCTCCACCAGCGCGGGCCCCTCGGCGCCGCTGCTGAATGTCAAGTAGAAGGGGATGTAGAGGACGACGGCCGCGATAGCCAGAGTTGCGGCGAAGGTGGCTGTGTCCCGAACGGCTCGAAGGGTGAGGCTTCCCTCCCTCCGCCAGTTGACGACGAACGCGGCTGCTACAACCAGGAAGAAGAAGGTGGGTAGATCCCACAGGTTGATGAATCCCAGGCCGCCGATGGCAAGGGCCACGAGTAGGAACCGCCAGGGACGGCGGATGATCCAGTAGCTGTTCAGAGTTTCTTCGGAGCGGAATAGCTGGAAGGCTATAGCCACGGCGGTGATGGTGAAGGGGAGGGCGAGCACGTGGGGATGGAGATCGCCGAAATGAAAGCTGAAGAAGGGGAACTCCTGGATGTCCCAGTTGGAGCCGATGCGGGTGGCTCGCCACCACCACCAGAACTTGGTTGGATACCACTTGTCGGTGGACTCGGGGCCGTTCAGGTCGTAGACCCCTACCCATTTGTAGAAGCCCGGCGAGCCGATGCCGTGGGCGGCCAGCATCTCGAACACGCCCTCCAGGTTGGACAACAGGAGAAGCAGCCCGGCTGCTACCAGCCCGAAGATGACTGCTCGCGGCATCAGGCGGGGAGCCGCCGCCAGCGCCCTCTCGCCGCTCATTCGGGCGGAGGCCAGCAGGTTGTAGACGACTCCGAAGACGGCGGTGGCCGCCAGCGCTGCCACCAACGAAAGGCTTAGGTAGAAAGTGTAGTTGGTCCCCAGGCCGGTGAACTTGGTCAGTGTGGAGGCCATGAGGTAGCCGAAGTAGTAGTAGCTGATGGAGTGGCCGGAGAGCCAGGGGTCGTCGGGCGGGAAGAACTCGCTGCGCTGGATGCCGTTGACGAAGGCCAGCTCGAAGGGCTTCTCGCCCCACTGGATCTCGGGGGCGAAGGCGCGCAGGGAGACGGCCAGGACGAGGGTGGAGGAGAACAAGACCTCCACCAGCAGCAGATAGCGCCAGCCGTCGCGGAGGAAGGCGCCTAGTTCCTGGCGATGGCGCCCGGCGAGGACAGCCGACAGGACGGCTAAGAGGATCATGATGAGGATGATGGAGCCGCGGGCGTTGGGGTAGATGCCGAGGGTAGCGCCGATCCACAGGGAGTAGCTCACCAGTAGGATGCCGATGACCTTGGCGAAGGCGTAGCCGCGGTCGGGCAGACGATTGAAGAAGACGAAGGCGATAGGGAAGGCTATCGCCCCTATCAGCTCTGCTGTCGCCCACCAGGTCAGCGTTTCCAGCATGGCGTCGCTAGCTTCGCGCTAGGCGAAGAGGGCCTCCACGAAGTCCTCGGCTACAAAGGGGGCCAGGTCCTCCGGTCTCTCGCCGGTGCCCACGAAGCGCACCGGGATGCCTAGCTGGTCGCAGATGGCGAAGACGATGCCGCCCTTGCCCGTGCCGTCCAGCTTGGCCAGGAGAAGGCCTGTCACCTGCACCGCCTCGGTGAAGTACTTGGCCTGCAGAAGAGCGTTCTGGCCGGTTGTGGCATCCAGAACCAGCAGAACCTCATGAGGTCCTGAGGGATCCTTGCGCTGGATCACCCTGTGGACCTTGCGCAACTCCTCCATCAAGTTGGCCTTGGTGTGCAGGCGCCCGGCCGTATCGATGATCACCACGTCGGCGTTCCGCCGTTCGGCGGCGGTAAGGGCGTCGAAGACCACTGCGCCGGGATCAGCCCCTGACTGGTGGGCTATCACTTCCGCCTGCACGCGCTCTCCCCACTGCTGTAGCTGGTCGATGGCGGCGGCGCGGAAGGTGTCGGCGGCGGCCAGGATCACCCGCTTGCCTTCGGCCTTCAGGCTCCAGGCCAGCTTAGCGATGCTGGTGGTCTTGCCGCTGCCGTTTACCCCCACTACCAGAATGACGGCCGGCTTGGCAGCAAATGTTCCCTCCTCTTCGCCCCAGAGCTGGCCAGCGGCGCCCTCCATGGCCAGGATGGCCGTCAACTCTTCCTTGAGGGTCTGGTAGACCTGCTCGGGCTGCTTCATCCCTTCGTCCTTCGCCCGAGCCTGAAGGCGTTCGATGAGATTGGCGGTGGTGGCCACGCCAACGTCGGCGGCCATCAGAAGCTCCTCCAGCTCCTGCCAGAGTTCATCGTCGATGCGGGAACGTTCGAAGAGTCCGGTTACGCGGTGGAACCAGGTACGTCGAGTGCGGTCGAGGGCGGCGGCCGTCTTTTCTTCAGCCTGTGAGGAACGCCCGAAATGCTTGAACAGATGCTACCTCCTGAAGAGAGAGGGATGGCTTGCTGGATCATAGTATCGGCCTGGCGCTCGATCAAGCAAGGGGCGACATCCGATTGAGACGAGGAGGGGAGTCTCGTCACCTCAAATGGCTTCGAGGAGGGTGGGCATTATGGCGCCTGATTTTGGCTGGGACCAACGAGGGGCCTAGAAAACCAGAAGGGGGCGGCCCGTAGGCCGCCCCCTGGGCCAACCGGCATTGGCCTTTACTTCTGGTGGCCCCCGTTACGGATACGCCCTGTCCCGTACACGCCATCGCGGACGATGGCGAGAAGGACATCGCGGACGCGGTAGCGGACAGGGGCCTTCGGGCGGCGGCTTCTGCGGATGGGGCGGATCTTCCCGGCGGACGCCAGCCGACGGAGCACCGTCGGCGTAATACGGAAGTCTAGACGGATCGCAGAG
>CAZXAF010000035.1:7114-10737 GCA_964638905.1 uncultured Dehalococcoidia bacterium | reverse complement strand
GAGAGCGAGGACATCTACATCATGAATGCCGACGGCTCAGGCGTTGTCCAACTCACCGATAGCCCAACCAATGATAAGGCGCCCACCTGGTCGCCCGACGGCTCCAGGATCGCCTTCACCTCCTACCGTGATGGCAACGGCGAGATCTACGTCATGAACGCCGACGGCTCAGACCAGACCAACCTCACCAATAACCCGGCCAGCGACCAAGCGCCTGCCTGGTCGCCCGATGGTTCGCGCATCGCCTTTGTATCGGACCGCGAGGGGACTGGCGAGATCCACGTTATGAACGCCGACGGCTCGGACCAGACAAGGGTCGCCGGCAGCACAGCCGGCGATTCCGACCCGACCTGGTCGCCAGATGGGTCGAGGATTGCCTTCATATCGACGCGCGACGGCGCCCGGGAGATCTATGTGATGAATGCCGATGGTTCAGACCAGACCCAACTGACCCACGACCGGGCTGACAATATGTGGCCTGCTTGGTCACCTGATGGCAGCAAGATCGCTTTCAACTCCGAGCGCTTTCGCCACGCCGATATCTACACCATGAATACAGACAGCCTGGAACAGACAAGGCTCATCACTGAACTCGGGGAAGACTTTCAGGCCGCCTGGTCGCCCGACGGGTCCTGGATCGCCTTCACCTCGGACCGCGACGGCAATCACGAAATATACCTCATGAAGTCTGATGGCTCTGCTCAGACCAATATCACCAACAACCCAGGTGACGATACCCGCGCTGCCTGGTCTCCTGCCATGCCGTAGGCGAGCAGCAGTCCCGAGGCCCCCGAAAAGAGGCCTCCGTCTTAGTCGCCAGGCCCACGCCGGCCGCGGACTGAATCTCCACCCAATCTCCACCCCCCTGCTTTGGGCCAGCGAGCACCGCTACTTGACAAGATACGGCGGTGGTGTAGAATGACGATAAGCATACACGTACAAACCTCACCGATTGGCCGGCCTCGAGAGGGGAAGGGGGTATGGCGTATTACGCTGCCCCGCGGCGGACAAAAAAGTTTTGCAGGGTTGGCTCCGCCTCTGCTGAGGTTCGCCCTGATGTTATCCCCTCAGACAGGCTACAATGCCTGCAGGCTATACCTGAGACATCTCCGGTAGGCAGGCCGAGTTGGCTCGTCGGCCTGGGAAACGGTGCGGAACGAATACGGGCGAACGACGTTAACTAGAAGGGATGCTCAGGGCGGAGTGTACCTAAAGGAGGCGGACCGATGACAAGGAAAGCATGTTGTCTCCTGGTTGGAACGGTGGCTATCGGCCTCCTGGCGCTGTTGGGCTGGCTACTCTATCCGGCAAGCCCAGGCGCCCAGGCGGAAGCTCCTGCGCTGGTGCCCGCCACCCAGTCGGCCGACTTGAGCATCGTTAGCCAATACGTAGAGGGGCCGAGCGAGATCGCCCTCGGTCAGAATGTGCCCATCAACGTCAAGAAGGTGCTCCACAACCTGGGCCCCTACGGGCCGGTTAACGCCCAAACGCTGAAAGCAGCCACCGCGCCCCCTGGGTGCACTATCACCCCTACTAGCCACCTGCAACAGATCTTCAACCTGCAGGTCAGTGTGGACGTGGCGATCAACGAGCCGTTCACTATCCGCTGCGATCAGCCCAGCTGGCATACTTTCACCTTCGACAACGTAATCTCGATAACCACCGCAGGCGTCCAAGATCCCAACTCTTCGAACAACACATGGCACAGCGAGTGGACGGTGGCCTCTGTCACCAGCGCCGATCTGCAGCTCGTCAGCCAGAAAATCATCGGCTGGCCATCCGGCGACATATTTGCCAGCGTGAATGTGGTGGTCACTCTCGAGTCGGAGGTGAAGAACAACGGCCCTTATCAGCCGGTGGCGGCAGACGTCCAGGGACAGCTAGCGCCGCCGACCGGCTGCACCGCCACGCCCAATCCGGCCGTTACCCAGGTCACCCTGAACGCCGGGGAGACAAAGAAGGTCCAACAGCAGTTCACCATTCATTGTCTCACGGGCGGTCTGCGCACCTTCAGTTTCTACAGCCGTATAGATCCCAAGGACCCCCATATCGAAGACCCCAACCTGGCGAATAATGAAATGTTCCGCTTCTTACCCTCCTTCAAGGTCGTGGACAACACGGACGTGAAGATCATTAGCCAGTCCCTTGTCAACCCGCCGACACAGATTAACGTGAACGAGAACGTTGACGTCACTCTCAGCAAGATCATCCACAACAACGGCCCCGCCGGCCCCATCGATGTTTCCATCTCCAGCCAGGGTATTGCCCCTGCTGGCTGCACCGCCACTCCCAAGAGCGTACCTACTTCCATCCCGCAGGTGCCCGTTAGCGTGGACCAGGTGGTCGACGAGGTATGGACGATTCGCTGCACGCAGCCCTCTACCCACTCATTCACGTTCAACAACTCTATCTCCACCATACTCGCCGACCTTGCTCCTGGTAACAACTCCGCCTCCACACCCTTGACGGTCACCGTCTTGGCCTCGGCCGACGTGGGCATCGCCTCTCAGGAACTCCTGGCCGGCGACTGCACGGCCGCAGCGCCCGAGGAGATCTTGGTGAGCGAAAACGCCGATATCTGTCTGCGCAAGACCCTCCACAACGGCGGCACCTTCGGGCCGGTGGACGTATCCATTGCGGCCAGTGCGTCTGCCCCCGACGATTGCTCGGCCAGCCCTAACCCCAACAACCCCACCAGCACCTCCCTGCCAGTGAACACGGACGTCGTTGTGGACGAGCGATGGACGATTCACTGCGACGCGCCCAGTTCGCACGAGTTCTCCTTCGACAACTCCATTGCCGTCACAACGGCCCACGTGAGTGACCCCAACCTGGGCAACAACTCAGCCTCCGTAGATCTAACGATAGACACCATTGCCGAGGCGGATGTGAAGATCAACAGCGAGGAGTTGGTGGACCCGCCGACTCAGATCGGCGTGAACGAGGATGTGAGCATCACCGTGCTCAAGCATCTGCACAACAACGGGCTTTATGGCCCCGTGGAGGTCTCCATCTCCCCCTCGGTCGTGGAGCCGCCCGGCTGCACGGCCACGCTCGAGGACAACTTCGGCGGCGGAAGCTACGCCGTCGCTGCCTCCTCCGAAGGCGAAGCCTTCAATGCCAGCAGCGACGGGATTGTCGTTGGATTCGACATGGACCCCACGGGCAATAGCTGCCCCAACAATGCCAGCGGACCTGACTGCACCCTCGGTAACATCGATAGTTGCGTGGAGGTGTCGGAGGGCGACGTCTTCCAGTTCGACGTCTTCATGGATGGAACACCCCTCGGTGAAAGCCTCCTGGGCCCCGGCTACATCATCGATGCCTTCCCGGGAACAATAACCGCCCAGATACACAAGGATGGTAGCGTTAACCTGCAGGCACAGCCTGGGAGCACGCTAATCGATATCAGCGACCCCGTTTCGGACAACTCTCCGCCGCACGGCGTCAACGTGGCTGACCTGGGGGCCGCCGAGTATAATCCTCCCTTCACCAAGGGAGTACTCGGGCGCTACACGCTGAACGTTACGGGAGTGGGCCCAGGCGTTTACGGCATGACTCTGAGTGGCCTACTTCTCGGCAACGAGGGAGCCAACGACCTCTGCTGGTTCTACGGCTGCACT
>CAZXAF010000035.1:2864-7014 GCA_964638905.1 uncultured Dehalococcoidia bacterium | reverse complement strand
CCCGAGGGTGACCACACCTACGACGAGGGCACCGTCGTGGACATAGAGGCGATAGCGGGTCCTGGCTACGCTTTCGACTCCTGGTCCGGCGACGCTGACTGCTCGGACGACTCGGTGACTATGGACGCCAACAAGTCTTGCATCGCCAACTTCGTGCCGACACTGACACCGACGCCTGCACCCACGCCCCAGCCGGGCGTTGTAGAGCTGCCGGTCAGCGTCGACACGGAAGTGGAGGAAACCTGGACGATCCGCTGCAGCGAGCCGAGTACCCACACGTTCTCCTTCGGCAACGCCATCGCCATTAACGATGTGCATGTCACCGACCCCATTCCGGGCAACAACTCGGCGTCCACAGACCTGACGGTGGACGCTATCGCCGAGGCCGACGTGAAGGTGGTGGGCGTCCAGGTCAACGGACCGGCGGAGATCGACGTGAGTGGGGATGTGGACATCACCGTTAGCACTACCCTCCGCAATAGCGGGCCCTGGGGACCTGTGCAGGTGGGCCTAAGCTACACGCCCACCGCTCCGCCCGACTGCAGCGTGGCGACCGTGGGTCCGCCGCAGGTCTCGCTGCCGACGAACGTGGACGTGGTTGACAACCACACATGGACCATCCATTGCTCCGAGCCCAGCTCGCACACCTTCTCCTTCCAGACGGACATCACCGGCATCAAGGACCCGCATGTGGTAGACCCCAACGGCGCCAACAACAGCGGCTCGACCGACTACACCGTCGAGGCCTGGGCCTACGCCGACCTGAAGCTGACCGACCAGTACGTCAAGAATGCGCCAAGCGAGATCCCCGTCAATCAAAACGTGCAGGTTACCTTGAAGAAGGTGCTCCACAACAACGGTGACTACGCGCCCGTGGATGCCATTACACAAACAACTGTTGTCGTACCGCCGGACTGCACAGTGCAGCCGACTACCCACATTCAGGAGTTCTACAACATTCCGGTCAGCGTCGACGTCACCCACGAGGAGCCGTTCACCATCCGCTGCTCTGACGTGAGCTCGCACGAGTTCGTGTTCAACGCCGAGGTCACGATGATCGCCGGTGCGCATGTGCGAGACCCCGACCCTGGCAACGACACGATAAGCACGCATCTGGTAGTGGCCGCCGTGGCGCCGAGCGACGTGAAGATCAAGAGCGTGGCCTTTGTCAACCCGCCCATCAAGATACCCGTCAATCAGTGGACAAACATAACCCTCCGCAAGGTCATTCACAATGCCGGCCCCTGGCAGCCAGTGAATATCCACATCGACGCCACTGCCACGATTTCCGAGCAGAGCGGCTGCGAAATCGTGCCCGTGAGCGTGCCCGATTCCCTAAATGACGTGCCGGTGAGCGTGGACCAGACGCTAGACGAGGTATGGAACGTCAGGTGCCTCAAGGTTGGGTTGAAGACCTTCTTCTTCGACAACTCCATTAACGTGAGCAACGCGCATGTCTACGACCCGATCCTGGCCAACAACACCAGCCACAAACTGCTGACGGTGAGGGACGACACCTACCCCTATTGGGGGGCCGACATCTGCGACGGTCAGGATAACGATGGCGATACGGTTGCCGACAAGGACTGGGACCTCAACGGCAATACCATCGCTGACTGTTTGGACCCCGCCCTGAACAGCGACTGTGACGATCTCACCAACGACGTTGACGAGGATGACGACGGCGACGGCTGGACCGATGCGCAGGAAGGGTTCATCCGCACCGACCCCCTGAACGCCTGCCCCATCGATGAGAACCATGATGCCTGGCCGCCGGACGTCCAGGGCAACCAGGGCTGCGGCTACCACAACGGACAGGTTAATATCCTGGACATTCTTTGCTACAAGCCGTTCCTGCAGGGGCCCTATGATCGGCGCTACGACCTCAACACCGACGGCGCCGTCAACATCCTGGACGTGCTACTGTACAAGTGGGTCATTGGGAATTCCTGCCCCGACCCCTGCTCGGGCTAAGTCACTAGCCGTTAACAACAACGAAGCGAGGCCTCCTCAGGGAGGCCTCGCTGGTTTATGCCAACAACCGGAGCAAGGCAAAGGGTCAGGCTTGAAGTGGGCTCCGCTAACTAGGGCCCCCAGGCGGGGTCGCTGTCCTTACCGATGGCAGTCGTGACGCGGGCCACATCGCTGCCGTCCGGCCTCATGATGTAGAGGTCGAAGTCGCCGCTGCGGTTGGAGCCAAAGACGATCCACTGCCCATCCGGCGACCAGGTCGGCTCAAGGTCGATGGCGGGGTTGTTGGTAAGGTTGGTGTCGGAACTGCCGTCTGGTTTCACTTTGTAGATCTCATGGTTGTCGTCGCGGATCGACCTATAGACGATCCACTCCCCATCAGGGGACCAAGCAGGCTCAACCTGCCACCCTGGTGGGTCGCTGACAACGATCGTCAGGTCAGAGCCGTCTGTCCTGATGGTGCAAACCTGGCCTATGCCCCTGGTGGCGCTGGCCGCGTAGAAGGTCAACCGCTCTCCGTCCGGCGACCAGCCTCCCAGGAAGCCGCCAGCCTCACAGGGCGGCGCAGTTGATTCCGGCTTGGGCTCAGTCACCTGTTGGAGGTTACTGCCGTCACTGTTCATTATGTAGATCGCGCCGGTACGGCTGAAGGCTATCTCATTGCCATCGGGAGACCAGCGGGGGCTCAGGTCACCGGCGGGACCGTCCGTCAACTTGGTCACGTTACCGCCGTCGGTGTCCATGACATATATGTGGAAGATGCCGTCCATATCGGAACTGAACGCGATCTTGTTCCCGTCGGGAGAGATGTGAGGATTGGCGTCTTCTGCCTCCGGGCTGTTCGTCAGGTTCACTTCCTTGTCAGGGGTCAGCAGATAGATCTCCCCCTTCCCATTGCGACGGGAATGGAAGGCGATCTTGCCAATGGGCAAAGTCGCCTCTGGGGTGCCCACAAAGGTAGGTGTAACGATAGCAGGGCTAGTCGCCTCTGCCGTGGTCGCTGGCGTCGGAGAGACCGGCGACGCCGCGGGAGAGGGAACTTGCGTCTCTTCCGGGGCCTCTTCGCCTTCGCCACATGCCAACACCAACATGGTAGCCAGAATAGCTATGATGACCAGAACCGTTCTCAACACCGGATCTCCCTTCCGCCAGGCCCTACTTCTTCCTATCCTTTTAAGGCTACGACCCGCAGTTTGTCAAGAGAACACAGCCAACGGGCGGAAAAGGGACCAACCGAGTCCAGAGCGACCGCTTCCGCATCCGATAGCTATCATCGGGCGTTATTGTAGACAGAGCACCATGTGGAATTGCCTGAACCGCTGCCATCTATTTCTACAGGCTGGTAGCGGGGCTAATATACGTTTGGGCAAGTCAAGCGTTTTCCATATAGAACGTAGTGGAGGTAGCAAATGAGACTTACGATGCCTATCTTCCTCGCCGGCGCCACCCTGCTGGCGACCGTGGCGCTGGCCTCAAGTGTCTGGCAGGGCAGCGATAAGCCTGCCGAGGCTACTCCCGGCCTTGTCGTCGGCTTTGACATGGCCCCCACGGGCAACAGCTGCCCCAACGACGGAACCGACTGCTCCCTGAGCACTATCGATACGTGCGTGGAGGTGTCCGAGGGTGATGTCTTCCAGTTCGACGTCTTCCTGAAGGACCTGCCCGAGGGCGAAGGCATGCTGGGCTTCGGCTTCTACATCTACGGCTTCCCAGGGACGCTGACCGCCCAGATTCACGAGGATAGCAGCGTCAACCTGATCGCCCAGCCCGGAAGCAGCCTTTTCAATTTCAGCGATGGCGTTCCCGACAGTTTCCCGCCGCATGGTGCCCAAGTGGCTGACCTACAGACCGCTGAGTATAATCCTCCCTTCACCAAGGGGGTCCTCGGCCGCTACACGCTGGACGTGACGGGGGTGCCCGCCGGCGTCTACGGCATGACACTGGATGATGTCCTCATTTCCAACGACGGGTCGCCGCCGGAGGACCTTTGCACCATTGATAACGACGCCGACACCACCCCGGATTACGGCTGCACCATCTGGGATGCCCTTTCTAGCACCGAATACGGTCTCATAGCGGTGGATGTCGCCTGCGGCTCCGCCCCCCCCATCATCACTCCCACGCCTAGCCCCACGCCCAGCCCCACGGCTACGGCCTCGCCGACGGCATCGCCAACGGC
>CAZXAF010000035.1:0-2764 GCA_964638905.1 uncultured Dehalococcoidia bacterium | reverse complement strand
ACGGTCACGCCAATTCCGCCGGACCTGGTTGCCGGCTGGAACTACGACTGCTATCTCGGCGCTGAGCTGCCCGTCTCCGACGCGCTGGCAGACCTGGGAGCGGGCGTCATGGCCGTCTACCGTCAGCGGGCCGACGGAGGTTACGACAGATGGTTCCCAGGCGGCGTGGCCAGCAACATCGTAACCATTGGCCCCTACCAGCCCCTGTTCATGCTGATGAGCAACGACGCTGACTGGCCGCAGGATGCCGCGGTTGCGCCACCCACCAGCCAGGATTTGGCCCAGGGATGGAACAGCGTTTGCTACGCTGGCCAGACAAAGGATGCGGAAACAGCCGCCGCCGGCATCGAGGGACAGTTCGCCATACTGTACGTGCTGACGCCCAACCAGGGTTGGAAACGGTTTGTTCCCGGCAGGTCCGATGCCACCGAACTCACAGAAATCCAGCAATTCGACGCCGTGTTCATCCTGGTCAGCCAGCCGGAGGGCACCCGCTGGGTCTTCGATCAGTGAGGCCCGCCAAGAGAAGCTCCATCCTTGACGCTCGGATGCGGCTTCGGCTAGAATCGCCGCAAGTGCAGACCGTCAGGAGGCGGTGACATGGGACGATACAATCCTACTTGGCCATTGATGGCACTCGGGCTGGTGGCGCTCCTTCTTGCTGCCTGTGGAGGAGGGGAGGAGGCTCCCGCAGGGACGCCCACGGCCACCGCCGCGGTAACTCCCGCGGCATCCCCGACGGCCTCTGCTACGCCGACGGCAAGCCCTTCGGCGACACCGGTGGTCATTCCCGGCGAGGGGCTGGCCATCGACCTGGCCACCACCGAGCCCCTTCTCACCATATTCGCCGGCAAGCCCTACCCCCCTCCCACCACCCAGCCCACCGGCGACCTGCGACACGACATCCCTCCTATAGCCGTGGGCGATTTCAACGATGACGGGATCGACGATCTGCTCATTGGAGCGCGCTTCGCAGACGGGCCGGACGACTCACGGGAGGGAGCCGGCGAGGCCTACGTTATCTTCGGAGCGCCGGACATAGCAGGAACCGTGGACATAGCCAACGGCGAGCAGGGCCTGACCATCCTCGGGGCCAAGGGGCAAGGGGTAGGCGTCGGCGCGCCCGACAACCTGGGGATGGGTGTCGCCGCTGCCGACCTCAACGACGACGGAATCGACGACATCATCGTCTCGGCACCCATGTCGGACGGCATCTTAGACCCCGACTATCGTACAGACCGCGGCGATGTCTACGTCATCTTCGGCAGGGCGGACCTCGCTGGCACCATAGATATCGCCGAAGACGAGCAAGATATCCGCATCATTGCCGCCGAAGGCTTCAGCCTTTTGGGCGACTCGATGCATGGTGGCGACATCAACGGCGACGGCATCGACGACATCGTCCTTGGCGCGCCCTTCGCCGGCCGTGTTCCCGGCACCCCCCACGGCGGGGAGAGGACGGAGCTGGGGGAGGTCTACGTCATCTTCGGCTCAAGCGAACTGAGCGACATGATCAGCATTCCCGAGCGTCAGCAGGACTTCACCATCAGCGGCCCCGAGCAGTACAGCGAGCTGGCGGATTCGATGGGCGTTGGCGATGTCAACGGCGACGGTATCGACGACATCATCGCCTCAGCGGAAGCGGCCGACGGCCCCGAGGGCAGCCGGCCGAACACCGGAGTGGCCTACGTCGTCTTCGGCTCGAAAGACCTGGGCGACATGGTAGACACGGTCAAGAACGAGCAGGACCTCATGATCATCGGCGCCGACGTAGATGACGCCCTCGGCTTCTGCACCACCAGCGGCGACATCAACGGCGACGATATCGACGATATTATCCTCGTAGCGCAACGGGCCGACGGGCCTGGCGAAACGCGGTCGACTTCTGGCGAAGCCTACGTCATCTTCGGCTCGCGCGACCTAGGAGGCACCGTCGACATCCTCAAGGGCGAGCAGGATGTAACCATTGTCGGCAGCGACGCCCACGACCTCCTCAGCTCCTGCGCCGCCGACGGCGACCTCAACGGCGACGGCATCGACGACCTCCTTCTGGGCACCTCCTTCGCCCGCGGCCCGGGCAACGAGAGAGGCCGAGCCGGCGAGGCCTATGTCATCTTTGGCTCGCCAGACCTGAAAGGCGTCCTGGACCTGGGCCAGGGCCACTACGACATAGTGATCTTCGGTGCCGAGGAAGACGACCGCCTGGGCAGCGCCGTAGGCACAATGGACATCAACGGCGACGGCAGCCGGGAGATCGTCACGGTGGCCGTAGATGCGGACGGCCCAGACAACACACGGACCAGCGCCGGCGAGATATACGTCATCACTGTCCCCAGCGAAGGGTCCTAGGCAGCCAGCGCCGCCGGGCGAGGCTGCCTTTCCGGCCCGCGAGCGCTCAGATAGGCCAAACTGGAACTTCGTCATGCGAAATCCGTTTCGGGAAATATTTTCTCCTACCTTCGTCAATTTTTCCCCATTTCTAGGGTTAGGCGACTTGACAAAATGTTCTGGTGATGCCTATACTAAGCCGTCGCTACAAAACATAAAGGCCCAATGCTCCCTGCCGGCCGGGAGCTTTTCATGGGGAGTGAGAAGCCCTTGTGCTTTCGTATCCCCCAAGGAGGAGCTCTATGGCCGGTAGATTCTTGGCGGCGGGAGTAATCTTAACCGCCGCACTAGCTTTCCTTCTCGTTTTTGCCTCCGGTAGCAATACTGTTGACGCTACCACTTTCAAGATCCAGTACGGGGATGTCCTCAGCTGCGC
>CAZXAF010000034.1:0-10862 GCA_964638905.1 uncultured Dehalococcoidia bacterium | reverse complement strand
GTTCAAGCCCAACGCCCAGCCCAACATCACCGCCCGCACTCTCACCGAGAGCACTGAGCAGATCATCTGGGCGGTGAACGAGACGCCGGCCAAGGCCAAGAAGTGGACGTTCAACTACTGGAAGGCAAAGGAACTGGCGGGCGGAAAGCAGATGCGCACCCTCTGGGAGATACCCTATACCCCCGCTTCCGAGCGGGCCTTCGGCAAGCACCCCTCGCAGAAGCCGCTGGCCATCCTGGAGCGACTGGTACTCATTGCCACCAACCCCGGCGAGCTCATCCTCGACCCCTTTGGCGGCGCTGGCACGTTAGCCGTCGCCGCCGAGAGGCACGGCCGCCGCTGGCTTCTCATCGAGAGCGAGCCCCAGTACGTGGAGATGGCCCGTCAGCGGCTGGCGGCCGCTCGTGCAGGCGGGCCCGGGTAGACCGCGCTCCGATTCTTCGCCTTGCTCAGAATGACGTTGTCCACCCCGTCACCCTGAGCGTAGCGAAGGGCCTCTCTTCACATAACACACCATGCCCTAATGCCGATGCAGCTCGCTGAAGAGAATACAAGAAGGCCCTCCGTCAGCGGAGGGCCTCCATCTTCTGGCGGATCGTTTCTACTTGGTGTCCTCCTCCTCGGAGAACCGCTGGACGCTGACGCAAGCGGCGATATGCTCGGCGATGCGCGTGAACACCTGCGCCACCGCCGAGTCGGGGTCGCGCTCCACGATGGGCACGCCCTCATCGGTGCTGGTCTGCACCTGGGCATCCAGAGGGATCTCGCCCAGGAAGTCCAGCCCCAGCTTCTCCGCCGCCGCCCGGGCGCCGCCGTGCCCGAAGATGTCCGTTCGCTGGCCGCAGTGGGGGCAGAGGAAGTAGCTCATGTTCTCGATGATCCCGAACACGGGCACGTTCAGCTTTCCGAACATCATCACCGCCTTGGTGGCGTCCTCCAGCGACACGCTCTGAGGAGTGGTGACGATGGCCACACCGGCGATGAGCGCCTCCTGCGCCATGCTCAAGGGGGCGTCGCTGGTGCCCGGCGGCAGGTCGATGACCAGATAGTCCAGCTCGCCGTCGGCGGCCCAATCGATCTCGTGGAGAAGCTGCCGGATGCCGTTACCGATCAGGGGACCTCGCCAGATCAACGCTGTGCCCGGGCCTAAGAGAAAACCGATAGAGACCACCTTGACGCCGTAGCGCATCACCGGCGCAAGGCCCGTCTGAGCCTGGTAACCGTGCGCGATCCCGACCATGGTGGGGATGTTGGGGCCCGTGAAGTCGGCGTCCAGCAAGCCCACTCGTGCCCCGTGCTTGGCCAGGGCGGTGGCCAGGTTGACGGCCACCGTGGACTTGCCCACGCCGCCCTTGTTGCTGGCAACGGCGATGACGTTCCGCACGCCCTGCACCGGGCGCGGGCCGCTGGGGCGCGAGTGGGCCTGCACCTCGGCATCCATCTTCACCTCTACGCTCTCAACGCCAGGGACGGTGCGGGCAGCCTCCTCGGCCTTGCGCTGCAGTTCGTTGCGCACGGGACAGGCAGGGGTCGTGAGCACGAACCTGAAAGCCACCTTGCCACCGCTGATCTCCATGTCGCGGATCATGCCCAGACTCACGATGTCCCGATGCAGCTCGGGGTCCTCGACGGTGCTCAGGGCGGCCAGGACGGCTTTCTCACTCGGGCCCTGTGTGCCTTTTCCTTTCTTCACCGATACCTCCTATTCAGACGCTCTCACTTTCGGTGAAGAAGAGCGTCGGTCTCTACGATGAATCGACAGCAGTCACCGCCGCGGCTCTGACACTCGGCTGACCGCACCTCGCTGTCCAGCAGTCGGCTGAACAGCTCCAGATGCCAGACGCAAACCTCATCCTGGCTCTCGGCCACCCTGCGATAGGGGCAGTTGTAGGCCAGGATCTCGAAGCCCTCTTCCAGCGTGCGCCACTCGGCGAATCCGCTCTCCGCCTCCAGGATGTCGACCACCACCGCCACTCGCTCCTCCAGGCTCTTGCCCTCCAGCCGGCGAGCGTACTGGCCGGCGATCCGGCGGGCCAGCTTGCGGAAAAGGAGGGCCTTCTTCTTGGCGGGGGAGAGGCCTTCGAGCTCGCTGCTATCCAGCAAGGCCACCTCATCGATGATCATCTCGGCCAGGCGGTCGTAGCACTTGGGGAAGGTCTCCTCGCCCTTATCGGTGAGCGAGTACACGAAATGGGGACGGCCGGTGGGACGGCGCGCCTCGCGGGCAACCACGAGGTCGTCCCGTTCCAGGGTGGCCAGATGCTGGCGCACGGTCATGCGGGCCAGCTGCAGCGCGGAGGCCAGCTCATCGACTGTACTGCCGGCGCTGCGCTTGAGCAGGGCGAGGATCTGGCTCTTAGTGCTCTGTAATGCCATCGTCTCCAGAGTTGGGGAATAACGACCGCCCGGAACTTTTCGGGCGTCTCCTGCGTTCATAGTATAGCGCAAGGTTAATTCTGTATCGATATTAACAAAGGTGTGGCGGTTACGCAAGTGAATACAGTAAATATGGCGAGAATCTTGACAGCGTGCCTCTTCTGGATTACGATCTACTGAAGGCTGTGTAACGTATATATCACGACAGGCGTCTAATGATAGCGAGTTGAAAAGTGGAGACAGAGATGAGAAAGGTTGCAGTTACTCAGCCTGAAGAGACGGTCGAAGACGAGAATCGCTGTCGTCATCATTGGATGATCGAGAGCCCTCAGGGCCCTACGAGCCTGGGGGTCTGCAAGCTGTGTGGTGCTCGCAAGGAGTTCCGCAATTCGGTGGCTGACCTGTTGTGGGAGTATGAGCCGCTGTCCGAGTTGTCTCACGGTCACTGGGGGAAGTCGCACGATTTCCATGCCCCCACAGGTGCGGGAGCGGATGATGATGGCTCCTCGGTGGGGATGGCAGCAGCAGGAGGCTCCCGTCTGGTCTAGAACGAGCGTGGCAGTGCCAAGGAGGCGCGCCCGGCATGGGTGCGCCTCCTCTCTTTTGTAGCCTCAGAGGAGAGCGCTGGTATAATGACGCCAGCAGGAGGGAAGTGTGAACCTCTCCGTCGAGCTGGCGCCCAAATGCAAACGGGGGCTTCTTCTGGCCAACCCGGTGATGACTGCCTCCGGCACGTTCGGCTATGGGCTGGAGATGGCCAAGGATCTGGACATCCAGCGCTTGGGGGCTATCGTCTGCAAGGGGACTACCCTCCGTCGGCGTCGCGGTAATCCTCAGCCGCGGATGGTGGAGACCCCCGCTGGCATGCTCAACTCCATCGGCCTCCAGAACATGGGGGTGCAGGCCCTCATTCGCGACATCGCTCCTATCTGGGCCACTTGGCGAGTGCCGGCCATCGTGAACATAGCTGGCGAGAGCATAGACGAATACGCTCGCCTGGCGCGCAGATTGGACGGCGTCGCCGGGGTCAGCGGCCTGGAGCTGAATATCAGTTGCCCGAACGTAGCCAGCGGTCTGGAGTTCGGCAGCGACCCGAAGATGGCCGGCGCTCTGACCGCCGCTGTGAGGCGAGAGACCACTCTTCCTGTCATCGTCAAGCTCACTCCAAACGTGCAGGATATCGTCGCCGTGGCCCGAGCCAGCGTGGAGGCCGGCGCCGATGCCCTCACCTTGATCAATACTTTCCCTGCTATGGCCATCGATGTGAAGAGCAGGCGGCCGGCGCTGGGCTGGACCTTCGGCGGCCTTTCCGGCCCGGCTCTCAAGCCCATCGCCCTACGTCTGGTCTACCGGACGGCGGCGGCGGTGGATGTTCCCATCATCGGCTGTGGGGGGATCATGACCGGCCTCGATGCTATCGAGTACATGATGGCGGGGGCCACTGCCGTTCAGGTGGGCACTGCTACCTTCCTCAACCCGCGAGCGACCCTCGATGTGCTGGAGGGCATTGAGCGCTTCATGGAGGAAGAAGGGGTGGACGATGTCTCCCAGCTCGTCGGCGCTGCCAGAGTGTAACGAAGTTCCTCATCGCCACGTCTAACTTAACGGGTGACCCTGATGAGTTATGAAAAGTTACGCCGCTATGTTGCCTCTGTTCTGGTGTGGGCCAAGGGCGAAGGGGGCCAAGCTCTCGCCGAGTATGGCCTGGTGCTGACTCTAATTGCCCTGGTGGCGGTGGCTGCGCTGACCGCTATCGGCCTGGCCCTCACCGGCTACTACGAGGCTTTCGTTGCCGCCTTTCCCTAGCGACAGCCTTTGTTCCTTCGCTCTACCGTAGTCCCAAAGGCGCTGCCGTCCGTGGTTGCTTGCCCTTGACCCCTTCACAAGCCTCGATGTAGGCTGAGCCTGATCGGGGTGTAGCTCAGCTAGGCTAGAGCGCGTGGTTTGGGACCACGAGGTCGGCGGTTCGAATCCGCCCACCCCGACCAGACTGTGTTCAGTGCAGGAGGCAGGTAGCGGCCATGGGCAAACTCGATGGGAAAGTAGCGATCGTCACCGGCGGCGCGTCCGGCATCGGCAAGCGGACCGCCGAGTTGTTCGTCGAGGAGGGAGCGCGGGTCATCATCGCCGACCTCAACGGCGAGGGCGTGGCAGCGATGGTCGCCCAGCTTGGCGACAAGTGCGCCGATGGCTTGGAACTCGATGTCCGCGATGAAGAGGCCGTCAGCCGGATGGTGGACCAGGCATTTCGTCGCTTCGGTCGGCTGGACATCGCCTTCAACAACGCTGGCATTGGGGGCTTCTGGCCCATCCACCTGTACCCACTCGAAAACTGGGAGCAGATCGTTAGCGTCTGCCTTACCGGCACGTTCCTCTGTATCAAGCAGGAAGCGGCTCGCCTGATTGCCCAGGGGCAGGGCGGGAGCATCATCAACGTCGCCAGCGTCAACGGCATCCAGCCTGCGGAGGGCTTCGCCGCCTACTGCGCGGCGAAAGGCGGGGTGATCATGCTCACGAAGGTGGCCGCGCTCGAACTCGGCCGGCACCGCATCCGGGTGAATGGCATCGGGCCGGGTATCGTGCAGACGCCTCTCACCGAGTTCCTATTGACCGTCCCCGGCATCGAAGACGGATTCGTTCAGGAGGCGCCCATCGGCCGCGTCGGCGAACCGGAGGACGTTGCTCGCCTCGCCCTCTACCTGGCATCCAATGAATCCGAGTGGCTGACCGGCCAGACCCTCCTCATCGACGGCGGTCTCACCCTCAAGAAGTACCCTGAGATGTTCAGCTACTTCCGCCTATAGTCTGGGGAGCAAGGCCAGTGCTTTGATGTCTCGCAAGGCGTCTGCCCTGACGGCGTGGCGGACATCGACTCGTTCGCTTGCGGCTTTGCATCGGTTGGTGCTATGCTGAGCGTGGAGGTAACGCAGGGAGGTAGGTATGCCATCCTTGGTCTTTCAACAGTTAGGGCCGCTGGAGATAGTCATCATCGTGGCGGCCATTATTGTCGTCTTCGGGGTGGGTAAACTGGCCGACGTGGGGGGCGCCCTCGGGCGCTCCATCCGCGAGTTCCGTCGCGAGATGAGAGAGGGCCAGGAGGAGGAGAAGCCACAGGAGCAGAAGGAGGCAGCGAAGGTCGAGGGGAAGAGCGAGGAGGAGCCCAAGAGCTAGTCCAGAGCTTTTGCTTCTACCGGATAGCGAACAAGCCAGCCACGCGCTGGCTTATTCTGTTCCTGCGGGTGCTTCTTCCTCGATGGTCACCGAGAGGATCTCGTCGCCGGGGAGTGCTGTGCGGTCGCGGGGGTCTCTCGGCGTGAGGGATTGGACGACATCCATACCCTCAACCACCTGCCCGAATACCGTATTGTGACCATCTAGCTCGGGTAGGTCCCGCAGGGCTATGAAGAACTGGCTACCGTTAACCACCTGGTTCTGGTCCTCGGCCATGGCCACTGTTCCGGCGAGGTGCTCCTTGTCGTTCGTTTCCTTGGGCAGGGTGTAGCCAGGCCCATCTTCCCCTATACAAGTGACAACGCCGCTCGCTCTGCACGCAGGGTCGCCGGCCTGGGCCGCCAGTTCGGGATCGACGTAGTGGAAGGTGAGGCCATCGTAGAAGCCATCGCGTGCCAGGAAGACGAAGTTGTTCACCGTTTGCGGCGCCTCATCGTCGAACAACTCCAGGCGGATGACCCCCTTCTCGGTCTCGATGTCAGCGAAGTACTGGTTATTGGTGTCGATGGCCATCTCCGGTGGCTCGGCGTAGGTCTTCACCTGGTATGGCGTGGCTTCGGGAGAAGGTTCCTCGGCTTGTGCCGTTGCTGTTGCCGTCGCCGTGACGGTAACAGTCGGTGCTGAACTGCTGCCGCCGCCTCCCATGGTGCCCGACATAACGGCGCCCAGGCCTACGCTGCCGACGATGCCCACAAGGGCGACGACGTAGAAGAGGCGAACGTTGAACAGCAGGGATACGGGGAAGGGAGGCTTAGCCCGTGCCTGAGAGGCCAGCGACTCTCGCCTCAGCTTTCCTCGCAGTCGCCCTCGCCGACGTTTTTCTCTGCCCAGAGTCGGTCACCCCTTTTGTCGGTGGTACCCCCGGCGGGACTCGAACCCACGCACCCGGCTCCGGAGGCCGGTGCTCTATCCGACTGAGCTACGGGGGCTCATCTAAATGATAGCCCGGTTGCCTCTCTGCGACAAGTCCGCCCAGCGAAAGAGGGCCTACATAAGGTAGCGAAGCCACACGTAGGCGGTGGCTATGAGCAGGGAGACCATGGTCACCAACACGCTGTAGCGCACGAACTGGAAGAAGGTGACGCTGTAGCCAGCCCGCTCGGCCACGCCGATGACATATACATTGGCTGCAGCCGCCACGGGGGTGAAGTTGGCTCCCAGGCCCGCGCCGAGGGCCAGAGCCCACCACAGGGGGTTGCTGGCCGACTCGCCGACCGGCAATCCCGCGCTCACCTCGCGCACCACAGGGATCATGGCCGCCGCATATGGTATCTGGTTCACAATGCTGGAAAGGATGCCGGTCGGCCAGAGAGTGAGCATGACTGCCGCCGACACATGCCCGCCGCTGGCATCGGCCATTCTCCCGCCGATGTCTTCCAGCAGCCCTACCTCCTCCGCACCTCCCACCACCATGAACAGGCCCACAAAGAAGAAGATGGTGGGCCATTCCACGTCCAGCAGCGCCTCACGAGGGTGCTGACCGCTGACAAGGATGAGAGCGGTGGCTCCACCCAGAGCCACCGTGGCCGGCTCGTAGTTGAGGGGCCCGTGGATGAGAAAGCCAATGCCCACCAGGGCAAGGATGACCAGCGATTTGTACAAGAGGCTGCGATCGGTCAGGACCTCGTCCTCGTCGAGCTCCATGATGCGCTGCTCAAGCTCGGGGCGTGTTTGCAGTTGACGACCGAAAAGGAAGAATACCATGACCATGAAGACGACCATAATCAACAGAATGACTGGCCCAAGGTGAAACAGGAAGTCCAGGAAGTCCAGGTCAGCGCCGCTGCCGATAATGATGTTGGGTGGGTCGCCGATGAGGGTGGCGGTGCCGCCGATGTTGGAGGCCATGATGATGGTCAGCAGGAAGGGCACCGGATTCACCTGCAGAATGCTGGCCACAAACAGGCTCAGGGGAGCCAGGAGGACAACAGTAGTGACGTTGTCCAGGAAGGCGGATGCCACCGCTGTGAAGACGGCCATGAACAGAAGAATTCGCAGGGGATTCCCCTTAGCCAGCTTGGCTTGCTTGATGGCCAACCACTGGAAAGCGCCCGTTTTGCCCAGGGTGTTGGCTATGATCATCATCCCGATCAGGAGGAAGATGACGTTGAAATCGATAGCGGCGAAGGCCTCTTTCTGGTCGAGGACTCGGAAGGCGATCATTAGCAGACCGCCGGCAAGGGCGGCCGCTGTCTTGTGAATTCGTTCGGAGATGATGAGGAAGTAGGTAACGGAGAAGATGAGTGAGGCCAGCGCCAGGTCGTTCAACCGCCTCCCTCCGTGCTATCTTTTTGGCGGGGCTGCTGACCTGGGGCTCCCTCAGCCCATTTTCGATGCTTATACAGCCACAGTCGCACGAGCTGCAGGCGACTTAGACAGGCCACCACCCGCATTTCCTCGTCCACGACGGGCAGGCTGTCCAGCTTGTTCTCATGCATACGGATAAAGGCATCCTTAGCGCTGTCTTCCCTGGTGAGGAAGATAGGGGGCTGCATCAGCTCCTTGGCGTTGCGGGCGCGGCTGATCTTGCCGAACTCCTCGATATTCTCGAAGGCCCGCAAGCCTACCAGGAACTCCTCGGGGGCCACATGCAGAAAGAGTTCGGCCAGGAGCAGGTGCATGGGGATCACCCCCACCAGGCGCCCCTCGGCATCTACCACTGCTGCCGTGTGGGTGCCTAGATTGGCAGCCATGGCCTCGGTCACCTCGAGGAGATCGGCCTCCTCGTTGACAACGCAGGCCGAGATGCCCACTCGGCCCAGGGCCTCACCCACCGAGGTCTCGCGGGTGATAGCCTCGGCCTGCTCCCGCAGAGGTCGGCTGTCGGACGATTCCTCTTTGTCTTCAGCCATCGCCTTCTCCAATCGCCATGCCCAGCGCCGATTATATCACGCCCGCCGACCAGCCCCTGTGGCCGGGACGACATTCAGCTCAGGTTGACAGGCCCCCAGTGTTTCGGGCATGCTGGCAAGAGAAAACCAATGGAGAGCGGTCAATCATACTTCGACAAGAAGCAAGAGCGATTTCAGGAATTATGCCAGCGAGTTCTGGCCGAACGCCGTCTGATCGTTGCCAGTAATCGAGGGCCGGTAGATTACACCCTAGCTCCTGACGGCAGCCTGCGCGCCCAACCCGGTAGCGGTGGGCTGGTCACCGCCCTTAGCGGTGTCAGTCGCTTCGTCCCCCTCACTTGGGTGGCCACCGCCATGAGCGATGGGGACCGTCGCCTGGCCAAGGAGGCTGGCGGTCGCATAAGGGCGCCTCTACCCGGGCAAGAGGTATACATCCGCTTTGTGGTGGTCCCCCGCACGGTTTACCATCGCTTCTACTCGGTGTTCTCCAATCCTCTTCTGTGGTTCATCCAGCACTACATGTGGAATACTCCCCGCACGCCCAGCATCGGCCGCCCTGTGTACGATGCTTGGGAGCAGGGATATGTGCCGGTCAATCAGGCCTTCGCCCAGGCGGTGGCAGAGGAGGCGGCCGGAGAGGGCCGCACGCCGTTCATCGTCCTCCACGACTACCATCTCTATCTTGCGCCCGCCGAGGTTCGCCAGCTTCTGCCCGACGCGCCCATCCTCCACTTCACCCATATCCCCTGGCCGGGGCCCAGGTACTGGAGCATCCTGCCGGAGTTCATGCGGCGCGAGATTCACCAGAAGATCTGCGCCGCCGACATCGTCGGCTTTCAGACCATGCGCGATGTGCGTGATTTTCTCGCCTCCTGCGAGGAATTCCTGAAGGGCGCCAGCATCGACCATCGAGCTTACACGGTCGCCCAGGACGACTGGTTCACCCGCGTCACCTACTATCCCATCTCCGTAGACGCTGCCGGCCTATCGAGCTTCGCCGTTTCCCCTGAGGTTCGAAAGTATGAGGAAAGATTGAGTCGGCTCCGCCGAGAGATAACCATCGTGCGGGTGGACCGTGCCGAGCCAAGCAAGAACATCATCCGCGGCTTCAGGGCCTACGACCATCTGCTGGATCGCTACCCCGACCTGCGCCAGCGGGTCGTCTTCCTGGCGTTTCTGGTGCCCTCCCGCGGTGAGGTGTCCATCTACCGGACCTACGCCCGCGATATGCTGGAGTTGGCCCAGGCAATCAACAGCAAGTACGGAGACAGTGAGTGGCAGCCCATCCACATCTTCTACGAGGACAACTACGCCCAGGCTATCGCCGCTATGCGTCTCTACGACGTTCTTCTGGTGAACTCGCTCATCGACGGCATGAACCTGGTGGCGAAGGAAGGGCCGCTGGTGAACACCAGAGACGGAGTCCTGATCCTGTCCGAAATGGCGGGCGCTCACGAGCAGCTAGGGGAGTACGCCCTGTCGGTTTGTCCCACCGACCTAGAGGGCACTGCGCGCGCTCTCTACGCGGCCATCAACATGCCTGGCGAAGAGAAGAGGCGGCGAGCCACTGCCCTCCGCAGGGCCATCCAGGAAGAAGACATCACCTTCTGGCTACAGCGCCAGTTCCGCGACCTCATGGCCGTTTCCCGCCAACGACACTAGCTATCGCGCCCAGCAGCCACTCCACGCCGCGGACGCCGTCAACCCAGTAGTCGGCTTCCTTCATCAGCCCTTGCCCGGCCTCCGGGTTGGCGACGGCAATGGCGGCGCTCTTCACTTTGGCGTCCTCCCGCCAGCGGCGCAGCACCCTGAATGCATCCACATCCGTCAGGTCATCGCCCAAGTAGAGGACGCCAGCCAGGCGGTAGGTCTCCATTAGGTGCGCAAGGGCTGTGCCCTTGTGGACGTCCACAGGGGGGCCCAGTTCGAAGATCCGCCGCCCTGAGCGTACGCGCAGGCCCTGCGCCTTCCAGGGAGCTAGCGCCTCCAAAATGGCTGTGCGAGCGCTCTTATCGTCGGCACACGTACGGTAGTGGAGGGCGAGGATGGGCCCCTTGTCTTCCAGGATGATGCCGGGCAGGTGCAAATGGGCAGCCAGCTTCCTCTTCGCTTCCTGGATCATCGTCTCGTAGGGCGCTGCCTCAGCCAGCGTCTCCTCTCGGCCCTGTCTCCACCAGGACAGGCCGTGGTTGCCAACGTAGACCAAGTCCTCGAGCCCCACCATGCGGCGGGCAACGTCGGGCGCACGTCCGCTTATCGCCGCTACCACCTCCACTCGCTGCGCGATCTCCCCCAGATAGCGCCGGCAGAGGGGGGTGACCGCCGCCATGTCCGGCGTATCGACTATGGGGCTGAGGGTGCCGTCGATATCCGTCGCCAGACCGAAGGGGCGCTGAGCGAGGA
>CAZXAF010000033.1:0-11671 GCA_964638905.1 uncultured Dehalococcoidia bacterium | reverse complement strand
AGCCGGCCAGCGAAGAGGCCGAACCGGAGGAAGGCGAGCCGGCCAGCGAAGAGGCCGAACCGGAGGAAGGCGAGCCGGCCAGCGAAGAGGCCGAACCGGAGGAAGGCGAGCCGGCCAGCGAGGGCGCTCAAGAATCGGCCGAGGAACCGGAAGAGGACGCGATCGAGAAGGTAGATAGCAAGTAGCTGCCGTCTCTCTAGCCAGTAGTCTTGAGCTTAGCGGGCCCTGGGCGGAATCAGCCGCTCAGGGCTTATTCTCTGGCCAGCGCTAAGACATCGACGAGGGTGATCAGCCAGGCAAAGGTGACGATGGCGGCGAAGGTAGTGCACCAGATGCAGACGTCCTCGATGACGAAAAGCTCTAAGTATGTCAGGTAGGCGGCGAAGGCGACGCCGCTGAGGGTCATGCTGAAGGCCGCCAGCGAAGCCCACTCCACCGCCAGGGGCAAACGGGCCAGCCGAGCCAGCACCAGCGCCAAGAGACCAGCGGAGAAGAGCGCGCCCACCAGTCCTACCGGAATGCCAACCAGCTTCGAGTACTCGCTGTTCTCCACAGTGTCGCAGCCGCTCAGGCCGGCGCACACTATGGGTTGGTCGGCATAGTGGCTGTAGGCAAGATAGGCCGATACGCCCATGGCGGCTATGGCCAGCACGGCCAGAGCGCCCCATCTCACTAGGGCGCTCACCGGCAGATCGGCCATCGGGGGCAGAGCGTGAGCCTTACCCTTCTTCACTTGTTTCAGTCAGCTTGGCCAGCTCATCCTCAATAGCCGTCTGGAATGTATCGTAGGACTTAGCTCCTACAATCTGGGTCTGCCCCACGTAGAAGGTGGGGGTGCCTTCGACCCCCCGTCGGCGAGCCTCATCGACGTCCGCCACCAGCTTGTCCATGTAGCTCTGCGAATCCAGGCAGGCATTGAAGGAATCCGTGTCCAACCCGAGTTCCTCGCCGAACTGCTTGAGGTTCTCGGTGGTGAAGTCAACCGTCCCAGAGTTGAGGAATAGCATGTCGTGATACAGCCAGAAGGCATCCTGCTGGCCGGCGCACTCGGCCGCTCCTGCGGCGAGCGCGGCCTCCTGGCCATGAACGACGAAATGCTTGAACATCAGCTTCACCTTGCCGGTGGCCACATACTCCTCCTCTATCTGAGGAACGATGTCCAGAGCGGCGGTCCTACAGTAGGGACACAGGAAGTCTGAGTATTCAACGATAGTGACGGGGGCGTTCGGGTCTCCCAGGGTGGCCCCTTGGCTGGGGATGTCGGCTGACCTTGGCGTGGGGACAATGAATTCGGAGGATGTGGTCCCGCCGGCGCTTTCCCAGGGGGCCAGACTGATGAAGATCAGGACAGTAGCGACGACCGCTGCCACCGCCACACTCGCCCAGATCATCTGATGGTGAAGGCGTTTGCCTGGTCTGGTGGGCCTCCGCTTCTCCCGGTGTCTTGGCGGTAGCGCGGGTTCCTGCGAGACTTCGACCTTGGCGTCTGCGGCTACCCTGGGGGGCCTCTTCTTCTCCCGGCGTCTTCGAGCCTTTCTGCCCATTCACAACCTCTCTGTGATCGAAGATAGCAGTGCGCTCTATTGGTGTCAACGTAGTAGGGCAAGTAGGCGATCGCCCCCCTCCGGCATCCTAGGGGACCTGCATGGGCTCCTCTAGGTGAGGGGTTCGCTGACCCCGTCGCCTGCGGGCCAGCTCATCGACCTTGGCCAGGCAGCCCTCCGCTTGCAGCCGCTGCACGCCGCATACGTTGCAGAGCTCCTGGCGGCAGTCGGCGGTGGTTGCCTCTTTCGTTGTCTTCAGCCACTCCCCGCGCAGGTAGGCTTCGCTGACGCCGACATCGATGTGGGACCAGGGGAACCTCTCGAACAGCCCCCGCTCGCGATGGGCGTAGAAGGCGGGATCGAGGCCGCACTCCTGGAAGGCCTGCTGCCAGCGGCCCCAATCCTGGTGCTCGTGCCAGGCATCGAACTTGCAGCCCAACTGCCAGGCCCGCTGGATGACCTGCCCCAGGCGACGATCGCCGCGGGAGATAACCGCTTCCAGAAGGCTGTGCTCTGGGTCTTCCCAGGAGAACTCCAGTCCGGCCCGCTTGCAGCCTTTGCGCAGGAGGTCGTGCCTGGCGCTCAGCTCGTCGGCGCTGTTCTGGCGAGCCCACTGAAAGGGCGAGTGGGGCTTGGGGACGAGCGTCGCAGTGCTCACCCGCACGCGGGTACGACGCCCATGATAGCGCTGGCCTATCTCCTTCACCTTTGCCGCCAGGTCGACGATTCCCCGCACTTCCTCCGGGGTCTCCGTGGGCAGGCCGACCATGAAATACATCTTGATGCTCGTCCAGCCGCGGGCGAAGGCGGCCTCCGCTGCCTGCAGGACTTGCTCCTCGGAGATCGGCTTGTTGATGGCCGAACGCAGGCGTTGGCTGCCCCCTTCGGGGGCAAAGGTGATGGCGTGCTTGCCTGGCCCGGCCACTGCCTCGGCCACCTCCACCGAGAAGGTGTCTACCCTCAGGCTGGGCAGGGAGATGATGATGCTATCGCCGAACTCCGCTTTCAGGGCTCGCACCATGGGCACGATCTGGGAGTGGTCGGTGCTGCTCAGGGACAACAGGGATAGCTCGCGATGGCCAGTGCTGGTCAGCACTTCCCTGACGAGGGCCACCACCTCCTCGGCCGTGCGCTCCAGTCGCGGGCGGTAGATCATCCCCGCCTGGCAGAAGCGACAGCCCTGGGTGCAGCCGCGCTGGATCTCGATACCGGCGCGGTCGTGCACTATCTGCGCGAAGGGAACGATGGGCCGCTTGGGCGACGGCAACAGCTTCTTGACGAATCGCTTGCGGGGGCGAGGAAGTGCGGCCGCATCCATCGGCTTCACCTCGGCGATGGTGCCATCGGGATGGTAACGCACGTCATAGAAGCGCGGGACGTAGATGCCCTCGATTGCAGCCAGCTCCCGCAGGAGCTGCCTCTTCGATCGGCCGCGCCTCTCCTTGAAGCGGCGCACACAGTCGACGATATCCAGAACAAGCTCCTCGCCGTCGCCCAGGGCGAAGGCATCGATGAAGTCGGCCAGGGGCTCAGGGTTGAGGGCGCCGCTGCCGCCGGCGATGATCAGGGGCAGGGCCCGCCGTCGCTCTGCCGCCAGCAACGGCAGGCCGGCCAGGTCGAGCATGTTCAGAACGTTGGTGTAGGTTAGCTCGTAGCCCAGGGAGAAGCCAATGACATCGAACTCGCCCAGGGGGTGGCGTGTCTCCAGGCTGAAGAGGGGGATGCCCTCCTGGCGCATGGCCTGTTCCATGTCCATCCAGGGGGCGTACACTCGCTCGCACAGCACGTCATCCTGCTGGTTAAGAATCTCGTAGAGGATGGCCAGGCCCAGATTGGGCATGCCAATGTCGTAGACATCGGGGTAGGCCAAGGCGACCCGCAGGGGAGTGGGGCTCCAGTCCTTGACCACGGAGTTCCACTCGCCGCCGCTGTAGCGGGCGGGCTTGCTCACCTGCCGGAGAATTGGCTCGATGTCGAAGACGGTCAAAATTCCACCTCGCTGCGGGAAAGGCCTCCGAACTTTGATCATACTGAACCGCTAGCAGGGCCGGCAACCTTGGAGGGCTTGCTCGCAGCCTCAGCAATTGCTACTATACAGCATCACTATTTCAGGAGAGGGCGTCTACATGTTCGATAAGATATTGGTGCCGTTGGATGGGTCAGCCGTGGCGCAGGCGATCTTGCCCTACGCGATGTTGATGGCCAAAGGGTTCGGTAGCCGCGTTACCCTTTTCCATGTTGCCGAGACCGCCCTTGACCACGAGGATCCTGAGCAGAAGACCTATGCCGATGAGACCACGGAGCGCATCCGTCCCCTGGCCGAGAACTATCTGGGAGGGGTAGCCGACGAGTTTCGCAGGCAAGGGATCGATGTCGAGATCAGGGTGGTCGGAGGTCGGGCCGCAGCGAAGATCCTGGAGCACGCCGAGCAGGAGGACGTCAGCCTGATTGCCCTGTCTACCCATGGCCGCTCGGGGCTGGCTCGCTGGGTGATGGGGAGTGGGGTCGACAAGATCCTGCGCGCCTGCGAGCAGCCTGTCCTCCTGGTCAGGCCGCGCGATGAGAGCGGCGGCGAGGCTACTGCCCGATTGTCGAAGGTCATTGTTCCCCTGGACGGGTCCAACGCTGCCGAGGCGGCTCTCCCCTTCGCCGAGGAGCTAGCCAGGGTCCTGGGACTGGAGCTTATCCTTATACAGGTGATCGGCGTTGAGACCACTGTGAGCTTCGGCTCAATGGCGCCGAATAGCTGGTCGGTGCCCGGTGACGTCCTGCAGCGGCTGGACGTGGTGGCCTCCGGCTATCTCGCCGGCCTGGCCAAGCAGCTTAAGAACAAAGGGCTGACGGTGCAGTGGGAGGTGTTCCGCGGCGCGGCGGGCTCCAGAATCGTGGAGTTCGCCAAGGAGACCGCCGACAGTCTGGTGGTCATGACCACCCACGGGCGCTCCGGCTTCCGTCGGTGGGTCATGGGTAGTGTAGCCGACGAGGTGGTGAGGCACACGGGCGAGCCGGTTCTGGTGATCCGTCCCCATCGTCCCCGTTGATTGACACCAGGTAGAGCCTTTGCTAAATTGGGAGAAGCTAAGCGAATAGGGTGGCCGAAGTCGCCACAGGCGACACGGGGGAACCAATTGTCTGCCGATCAGCGGACACCGGGGTGAATCTCCGACAGTGTCGGAGTAGGCCAGCTCCTTCAGGCCGAACCCGTCAGCTAACCTCGTAGGCATGCGAAGGAGAGGCTAGCACAAAGGGGACGAGAGGCTAGGCCTCCCGTCCTTTCGTTCGTATTGGGCACAGGCATCAGGTCGCTGGTTGGTGAGGGAAGGCGGCAGGGAGAAGCGTCCGACGTATGAAAAGCCTTCCCAATGAGAAGAAGGCGGCAGTGAAGCGCAGGCAATGGGCTGCCTGGCGCTTGGAGTACACTCTTCTCATCTTCGTCGTCGCTCTGATGACCGTCTTCGCCTTTGCCTTCTTCTACTTCCAGGTAGAGGTGAGCAGGCTCAAGGACTACGGCTACGTCGGCGTGTTCATCATCAACTTCATCGGGGCCGCCTCGATGATCCTGCCCACCCCTGCAGCCGCCTCGGTGGTTGGCGGCGGCGCGATCCTCAACTCTTATCTGGGCATACCCACCTTCGTCTATGTGGGTATCATCGCCGGCCTGGCGGAGGCTCTGGGCGAATTCACTGGCTATGCCGCCGGCTACGGCAGTCGTATCATGATCCAGGAGCGCCCGGAGTACAAGCGGGTCCAGGTCTGGATGGAACGCCACGGCGTGATCACTATGTTCGTGATGTCTGTCTTCCCCAACCCCCTGTTCGATGTGGCCGGCGCGGCGGCAGGAGTTGTTCGCATGCCCCTCGGACGGTTCTTCCTGGCCGTCTTGGCCGGGAAGATCATCAAGGATCTGTACATGGCGGCCGCGGGCGAATTCGGCATCGAGATCCTGGGTGGATTCTTGAGCTAGGCCCAGGCGGCTTTGACGCGTGTACGAGCATATGTTATAATTCTTGCAGGTTATCTGGCCTTTATTATCTTGAGGCCTTCGCCGGGGGAGTGCGGGTAGGCTATCGCTCTCCAAGCTCCGTCCTATGGCGGAGAACGGCGGTCGGTGGGGAGGTATCATTCGATGCTCATCAACATCAATCTTATTTTCCGTATTTTTGGCGCCATCTTCTTTGGATATGTCGGCCTTCGTATGGGGGAGTTTCTGGCCAAGGGAGACACCGGCAATACGGAGGTGATCTTCTGGGCGGCACCGCCCGTGCTGTTTATCATCTTCGGGATCATAGCGGGGCCCCTCATCTTTCTGGGGCCCTTGCGCCGCTTCCAGGAGTGGACTAGTCAGTTCGAGCCCATCCAGTTGGTGCTGGGCATCTGTGGCATGGTAGCTGGCCTTCTGATAGCGGCTCTCCTGACGCCGGCCCTCGTTACCCTGCCCGGCGTCGGCGGCGTGCTTGTCCCTTTTGTGGTTATGGCCGTCCTGGGCTCTCTGGGCGTAGCGGCCATGGTCAATCGGGAGGAGCAGCTTGCCGATTTCCTCTCCCGCTACGTTCCTCTGATGGGCAAAGGGACAGCCCCTCTGGCTCGTCAGATCATTGTCGATACCAGCGCTGTCATCGACGGCCGCATGGCCGACATCGTCCAGACAGGCTTCATCATGGGGGCATTGGTGGTCCCCCGCTTCGTCCTGGATGAGCTGCGCTACATCGCCGATTCCCCCGATTCTCTCAGGCGGAACCGCGGCCGGCGTGGTCTGGAGATCCTCGGCCGTCTCCAGAAGGAGGCGCCGGTGCCCTTGCGGGTTTCGGAGACTGACTTCGAGGATGCACCGGATGTGGACGGCAAGCTCATCCGGCTGGCGAAGAGTATGGGCTGTCCGATCATGACCAACGATTTCAACCTCAACCGCATCGCCGAGCTGGAAGGGGTGCGCGTTCTCAACGTGAACCACCTGGCCAACGCTGTCAAGGCGATGGTGCTACCCGGCGAGGAGATGGAGGTGCGCATCATCCAGGAGGGGAAGGAGAGCGGTCAGGGCGTTGGCTTCCTGGATGACGGCACCATGGTGGTGGTGGAGGGCGGTCGCCGCTACCTGAACGAGCAGTTGGAGATCACTGTCACCCGCGTTCTTCAGACCGTGGCTGGTCGGATGATCTTTGCTGCGCCCAAGGGCGCCGGCCAGTAAATCTGTTAGGGTCTGCCTATGTCGGCCAGCCAGGAATCGGTGGGAGCGATCATCGCTGCTGCCGGCCGCAGCCAGCGGATGGGCGGCAGGGATAAGCTGTTCGCCGTCGTTGGCGGCGGGCCCCTTCTTGGCCACACCCTCAGCGCCTTCGACCTCTGCTCCGGCGTGGACAGGGTGGTGCTCGTCCTTTCGCCGGAGAACATCGAGCGGGGAAGAGAGCTGGTGGCCGAGGCCGGCTTCGGCAAGGTGGCGGCTGTCTGCCAGGGAGGCGAAAGGCGTCAGGATTCTGTGTGTAACGGCCTGGAAGCGCTGGCGTCTTGCCAATGGGTGGTGGTGCATGACGGCGCCCGTCCGCTGGTGACCGCCGAGCTCATCGAGCGGGGCCTGGAGGCAGCGAAGGAGACGGGGGCAGCCATCGCCGCCCTACCGATCAGGGATACGGTCAAAGAGGTGGAATCAGCGGGCATCATCGGGCACACTCTCTCCAGGGGCCGGCTGTGGGCCGCGCAGACGCCCCAGGTCTTCCGCTACGACATCCTGCGTGAGGCTCACCAGCGGGCGGCCCAGGGCGAGGCCACCGATGATGCCGCCCTGGTGGAGAAGCTGGGCTATCAGGTCAGGGTGTTCGAGGGTTCGCCCTGGAACATCAAGGTGACCACTGCCGCCGACTTGGTCCTGGTGGAAGCGCTCCTCGCTCAAGGTAGGGCAGGTTAGACATGCGGATAGGCATTGGCTATGATATACACAGATTTGAGAAGGGGCGCCCACTCATTCTGGGGGGCGTGGAAATAGAGGGTGAAACGGGGCTGAGCGGCCACAGCGATGCTGACGTGCTCCTCCACGCCATTATGGATGCCCTGCTGGGGGCTGCGGGCCTGGGTGACATCGGCTGCTTCTTCCCGACAGGCGATCCGGCCTACGCCGGCGCCGACAGCCGCCAACTGCTGGCCCAAACCGTCCAGATGATAACCCAGGTGGGGTACGCCGTCTGGAATGTGGATGTCACCATCATTGCCGAGAAGCCTCGCTTGGCTCCCCACTTCCGTTCGATGCGGCAGCGTATCGCCGACACCATCGACCTGGACGAAGCGAGGATAAACATTAAGGCTACCACCAACGAGGGCATCGGCGACATCGGTCGCGGCAAGGCGATTGCCGCTCTGGCCGTGGCTCTGCTGGAGCAAAGATAGGAACAGGAATAGGTATGGCCGTATATCATGGGATGCTTCCTTCCCTGGCCGTGGCGGCGTGCCGTCGCTTGGTCTGCATATGTATCGAGGGGTGCCCCGCCGGATCGGGACACCCCACAGAGGGAAAGGGACAGCCACGGACAGGAGGGATAGCCCGTGTTAGCCTTACGGAGCATTAGACGCGATATACAGGCCGCGCAGGAGCGGGACCCGGCCGCTACCAGCGCGCTAGAGGTTATTCTGGCCTACCCGGGTTTTCACGCTCGCCAGCTTCACCGCTTGTCCCATTTTCTCTATGAAAGGCGTCAGCGCGTGCTGGCCAGGGTCGTTTCCCATCTCGGACGTGCCTTCACCGGCATCGAGATCCACCCCGGCGCCGAGATCGGCGAGGGTTTCTTCATCGACCATGGCATGGGGGTGGTCATCGGTGAGACGACGCAGATCGGCGACAACTGTCATCTCTACCAGGGCGTGACCCTGGGGGGCACCAGCACCAAGCGGGCGAAGCGCCACCCCACCCTGGGCGACAACGTGGTCTTGGGGGCCGGCGCCAAGCTGATTGGTGCGATAAACGTGGGGAACAACGTGCGCATCGGGGCGGGCTCCGTGGTGGTCTCTAACGTGCCTGACAACGCCACCGTGATAGGCGTGCCCGGCCACGTGGTGGCCTATCATGACCCCGGCGATGACACGGTCTTGAAATTGCCCGACCCCGAGTGGGATATTATTCAGCGGTTGGAAAGGCAGATCAACAAGCTGGAGAAGCGCATCGCCGAGCTGGAGAAGGAACTGAAGCGAGAGCCAGCCGTCAGCCAGCACCAGGAGGACGCCTCTTGAAGCTCTACAACACCCTCACTGGCAAGAAGGAGGAGTTTGCTCAGGCGGAGGGCCCGGTGAAGATGTACGTCTGCGGCGTAACGCCCTACGACCGCAGCCACCTGGGTCACGCCATGAGCTACATCATCTTCGATGTTCTCCGCCGCTATCTGGAGTACTGTGGCTACCAGGTGCGCCACGTCCAGAACTACACCGACATCGACGACCGCATTATCGACCGCGCTAACCAGCAGGGCATCACCCCTCGGGAGCTGACCGAGCGGCTGATCGCAGAGTATGCGGCCGAGATGGAGGGCCTCAACGTCCTGCCGGCCCACGTCTACCCTCGGGCCACTGAGGAGATCCCCAACATGATCGAGATGATCTCCACCCTGATAGAGAAGGGCTACGCCTATGCGGCGGAGGGCGATGTCTACTTCCGGGTTAGCGCCAAGAAGGACTACGGCAAGCTTTCTGGCCGCACAGTGGAGTCGATGCGGGCCGGCGGCCGCTGTGACATAGGGCGAGAAGTGGAGCCCAGCGAGAACAAGGAAGACCCCGCCGATTTCGCCCTCTGGAAGGCGGCCAAGCCGGGGGAGCCCTCCTGGCCTAGCCCTTGGGGGCCTGGCCGTCCCGGCTGGCACATCGAGTGCTCCGCCATGTCCGTCAAGTACCTGGGCGAAACCCTGGACATCCACGGCGGCGGCGTCGACCTTGTCTTTCCCCATCACGAGAACGAGATCGCCCAGAGCGAGGCCTACACCGGCTGCCAGCCCTTCGCGCGCTTCTGGCTGCACAATGGCTGGCTCTATCTGGGCGAGGAGAAGATGAGCAAGTCTCTGGGGAACATCATCCCCATCTCCGAGGCCCTGGAGAAATACGGCGGCGACGCCTGCCGCCTGTTCGTCCTCAATTCCCACTATCGCAGCCCCTTGTCCTATAGCGAGGAGGGGCTGGAGGCAGGCAAACGGGCCGCCGAGCGCCTTCGCCTGGCTGCCCACCTGCCCGGCGAGGGGAAGGGGTCTCCCCTCGACGCTGAAGAGTTCCGTAGCCGCTTCATCGAGGGCATGGAGGACGACCTGAACACAGCCCAGGCCTTGGCCGCCCTCTTCGACCTGGCGCGGGAGATAAACCGCGGCCGCGATCAGGGCCAGTCGGTGGAGGAGTCCCAGGCAACCCTGCGCGAGTTGGCGGGAGTGCTCGGCCTGACCCTCGCCGAGGGGGAGGTGGGGCTGGCCGCTCGTCCCTTCATCGACCTGCTGGTGGAGCTGCGGGATGAGCTGCGGGAGGCCAAGCTGTACGAGCTCTCTGACAGGGTGCGCGGTCGCCTGGGCGAGCTGGGCATCGCTATCGAGGACACCTCGGAAGGGACGCGCTGGCGCCGCCGGGGCTAAGGAGACGAGCCCCCCTCTTCCATCCTGGCTAGTTCGAGTGACCACGGTTACGTCTTGTCCTCTTCCGGCAAGCGGCTCGCCGTCTCTGGCTAAGCCTTCCAGCCCCGCGGGATAAATCCCGCAGCACAATCTATCGATTCAGCAAGCCGCGGGTTTCAACCCGCGGGGTGGTTGAAAGCCTCTCCCCCACCGACAATAACCAGTCGTTGCTTCCTCGGCCCATTGCGTACCCCTGGGGGTTGTGCTATCATCCGTGCTTGGCCCATCGGCTGGAGATCTTGCCTGCCGCCAGGCAGGGCGCGAAAGGGGGGATTGATGCACCTGATCATTGATGGCTACGAGGGCGATGCCCGCAAACTGGCTGACGCGGAGCTGGTGCGCGCGCTCTTGGAGCGGGTTCCGCTGGAAATAGGGATGGTCAAGATCGCGCCGTCCTATGTCTGTCGCTATGAGGGCCCCAAGCCTGGCGATTGGGGCATCTCCGGCTTCGTGCTCATCGCCGAAAGCCACCTCAGCGTCCATACTTTCCCCGAACGTGGCCTCCTTTGGGCCGACATCTTCTCCTGCAAATCGTTTGACGCCGACCGGTTGGTGGAAGCAGTGCGAGAGGCCTTCTCCCTGCGGGAGGCGCGGGTCACCCTGCTGGGCCGGGGCTTGGAGTACAGCGAGATCCTGTACCCGGCAGGTGTTCGCGAGGCATCTCCCTAGGGAGAACGGCGGGTGCATGAGCTGTTCGGCTCTTCTGTAACCCCCTTCCCCGTGGATGATAAGATCGGTGCCGCCGAGCTGGTGCGGCGTATGGGCGGTACTGCCTTTCAGTCCCGCAAGGTGGCCCAGGCGGTCCACATCTGGGACGCCATGCTCCAGGGCGAGGTCACCATCTTCCTGGGCCTGGCAGGGGCTATGGTGCCGGCCGGCATGCGCTCGGTGGTTGCCTATCTCATTGAGAACCGCCTCATCGACTGCCTGGTGAGCACCGGCGCCAACCTCTTTCACGACCTCTACGAATGCTTGGGCTATCGCCACTGGCAGAGCGAGCAGAAGACAGATGACCGCCGCCTGGCCAGGGAGCAGGTGTACCGCTTCTACGACGTGCTGGCCAGCGAGCACGATTTCTCTGAGGGAGAGCGCTTCATCACCGAGTTCTCGCTCACCCTTGACCCGTCGCGCTCCTATACCACTCGCGAGTACTTCCATCTTCTCGGGCGGGCGCTCTTACCGGTGGCCAAGGAGCAGGGGATCCTGACGGCGGCCGTTCGACAGGGCGTTCCCATCTACTGCCCGGCCCTGGCAGACAGCGTCTTCGGCCTGGCCATCGCCGAGGGTCGCCTGCGCAGCGGCCTTCGCCTCACCTTCGACGTCATCGCCGACGTGGTGGAGATGGCCCACATCGCCACCCAGGCCAAGGTCAGCGGCGTCGTCTACATCGGCGGCGGCACCCCCAAGAACTTCATCCAGCAGGCGGCGGTGGCCGCCTATCTCTTCGGTCGCGAAGGGTCGGGCCATGAGTACGGCATCCAGATCACCATGGACCAGCCCGAC
>CAZXAF010000032.1:0-11805 GCA_964638905.1 uncultured Dehalococcoidia bacterium | reverse complement strand
TGCTGGGCGTACATCCCCCGCGGCACGGTCCAGGCGCGGCACTCTTCCCCCACCACCGTGTAGAAGGTGATCAGGCCCATGAGGTCGAAGGTCTGCTGGAGGATGCGCTGCACGCCGGACTCGGTCAAGCCCATGTCCTGGCGAAACTCCCAGGCCTCCTCCTCCGAGAGCTCGGCCAGCTCCATCTCTAGCTGGCCACAGAGGGCGACCACCCGCGTGCCCTCAGCGCCGTAGCGAGCGGCGAACTCGCGCTCGATGTCGGCGATCTTGGCGGCGTCTTCCTCCCCCACATTCACCGTCAAAAGGATAGGCTTGAGGGTAAGGAGGGCATAGTCCCGCAGGGACCTCTCCTCCTCGGCGGTCAGCTCCTGGGCCCGCAGGGGCGTCTCGCTCTCCAGGGTGCCCTTGATCCGCTGCAGCAGCTCCATCTCCCGCTCGCCGGCCTCTCGCTCGCCGGGCTTGGATGCGCGCACCACCGGCGCCAGCCGCTCCAGGCGCTTCTCGACGACGGCAAGGTCAGCGAGAACCAGCTCGGCGTCCATGGCAGCGATGTCCCGGTGAGGGTCAATGCTTCCCTTCGGATGAGGCACATCGTCTCGCTGGAAGGTGCGCACCACGTGGAGGAGGCCGTCGCTGGCCGACAGGGCGGAGAGGACCTGGCTGGAGGGGCCGCCGCCCTGGCTGGAGGTAGCGCTCATTGCGGGCATATCGATGTAGCGTACCTCGGCGGGGGTGACTTTCTTGGACTGGAACTGGGCGGCCAGCCTGCTAAGGCGCTCGTCGGGCACCTTGACCACACCGATATGCGTCTCCACGCCCGCCCGATAGCCGCCGGTCTCGGCGTGGCCATGGGTGAGCGCATTGAAGACGGTGGTCTTGCCGCAAAGGGGAAGCCCAACGATGCCTAGGTCCATACCGCTACCCCGCCACCAGCATAGTGCTGGCCGAAAGGGGTGTCAACGCAAAGCGTCGCCCATCGGCAGCCGGCAGTCCTCCCTCAGGCAGCACCCATCGCACAGCGGCGCCTTGCGGCAGACGGTCTTGGCGTGATGGTCGATGAGGGCATGGTATTCGTTGAACAACTGCGCGTCGGGCGGCAGGGTCTCGCTGAACATCGACTGCCAGGAGGCATAGCTGTCACCGGCTGGCTCCAGGCCCAGGCGGGAGAACACGCGCCGAGTGTAGGCGTCGATGACGAAGGTGGGCTTGCCGGCGGCATAGAGGACGATCGAATCGGCCGTCTCCTGGCCGATGCCGTGGGTGGCGAGGAGCTCCTGCCTGAGCGCCGGCAGGGGCAGAGCGAAGAGGGCGTCCAACCGGCCGCCGTGCCTATCGAAGAGCATCTCCACGAAGGCCTTGAGCTTGCGGGCCTTGGCGTTGTAGTAGCCGGCGGGATAGACCAGGCGGGCCAGCTCATCGAGGCTCACCTTCAGGAGCCCTTCCGGCGAGAGGACGCCGGCCGCCCTGAGGTTGCCGATGGCTTTCTCTACGTTTGTCCAGGCGGCAGACTGAGTGAGGATAGCGCCGACCACCACCTCGAAGGGCGAACCTGCCGGCCACCAGTGCTGGCGGCCATAGGCGGCGTACAGGCGACGGTACACGTCGAGAAGCCTCTCGGCGGTGGCCTTCCTCACGGCCGCTAACCTCACTGCCCCCTCTCCTTCTCCGGCGGGAGAGGAGTGCCAGTGCCGCCCTCAGCCGGCCTCCGGGCCCAATCGGGAACGGTGGACTCAGGCACACCGTCGTAGTAGGCGAGATAGGGCTTCAGGTCGAGCACCGGGGTGCCGTCGATGGCGTCCAGGCCCTGCACACGCAGCACGTTGCCCCGCCGCTCCAAGAGCGTCACCAATCTCAGGCCGATCGGGTTGGGCCGAACGGGGCTGCGGGTGGCAAACACCCCCTGAAGGGGATTCTGAGAGTCGCCCCGGGGATGAACATGAGTGGTCGTCCGTCGAAGCTTCTGGGAGACCAGGTGCATCCAGTAGATGACGAAGACGTGGGAGAAGGCCTCCAGGCCATCAAGCGCTCCCGCCCATTCGTCCTGCACGACGATGGTCGACTCCAGGGCTTGCCAGTCCGCCCTGCGCGGTTCCTTCACAGGGCTGCGCACCACTCCAATGGGCTCAACAGTGACCATTTCCAGCATCGCATCATCCTCCAGCAGTACAGTCTCAGGGGAGCCCCGCCGACGGTCAAGGCTGGCCAAGCAGGGGACGGCGCGGCAGAAAGAGCACGGCCAGCACAAAGGCGAGCGCCGCCGTGCTGCCGCCCAGGAAGAAGGGCGCCGCCGGTCCCACCTGGTCCCAGAGGACACCGGCCAGGATGCTTGACAGAAGAATGGCCAGCCCCAGGGCCCCCTGGTACAGGCCCAGGGCGGTGCCCCGCCACTGCGCTCCGACGAAATCGGCCACCAGCGCTCTTGCCACGCCCTCGGTCAAGGCCATGTAGCTTCCGTATACGGCAAACAACAGCCAGACGTAGGCTCCGGCATCGACAACGGCGAAGCCAAAGTAGACGACGGCAAAGATGGCGAAACCGCCGGCGATCACCCGCCGCCTGCCCACCCGATCGGAGGCGATCCCCGCCGGCATGGCGAGAAGGGCATAGACTATATTGTAGAGGGCATAGGCCAGCACCGCCTCGCTGACGCCCAGACCGACGTTGCGGGCCCGCAGGATGATGAATGCGTCGCTGGAGTTGCCCAAGGCGAAGATCAGGCTTATGGCCAGAAAGACATAGTAGCCGCCGCCGAAATCCCTGAGCCGTAGGCGGGCCCCTGCCTCGCCCTTCTGTGAGGGGGGCGGCCTGTCGCTGACCCCCCGCAGGACCACAACCGCCAGCACGGCAGGCACAAGGGCGAGGGCGAAGATCGGGCGGAAGTTCTCGCCGATGAGGGCCAGCAGGGCCAGTGCAGCCAGGGGGCCCACTACCGCCCCCGCTGTGTCCGCAGCCCGGTGAAAGCCGAAGCCGCGCCCTCGGACGGAGGGGTCCGTCCACTGGGCTATGAGGGCATCACGCGGCGAGGTACGCAGGCCTTTGCCGAATCGGTCTCCCACACGGGCAAGCAAGACCACAGGCCAGTGAAACGCCACGGCCAGGAGAACCTTGGCCACGGCCGACACGCTGTAGCCGGCCAGGGCGAACGGCTTTCGCTTGCCCACCTTGTCGGAAAGCCAGCCGGAGAGCAACCTGAACATGCTGGCTGTACTCTCGGCCAGCCCCTCGATGGCGCCCAGGATGGCACGCGGCGCTCCCAGCGTCTCGGTGAGGAAGATAGGAACCAGGGGATAGACCATCTCGCTGCTGATATCGGTGAAGAAGCTGACTATGCCCAGGCGAAAGACGTTCCTCTCCACGCCGGGCACGATGGAGTCCCGGGCGGCAGCGGGAGCAGGGTCTAGCGGCGACCTGGCGTCTTTGGCAGTCATCTGCGCTATTCAGGCGAGCGTGGCCACCTACTTCCTCCCCAAGGCGATGGCCTCAAGACCCTATGCTACCACTGCAAGCCCGTAGCAGCCCTTCCCCAATAGCGCCATATCTGGTATACTCTGGGCAAATGGCCCAACAGCCCAACGAATATACTGCCCGCGACATCCAGGTGCTGGAAGGGCTGGAGGCGGTGCGACGCCGCCCCAGCATGTACATAGGAAGCACTGACCAGCGAGGCCTCCACCACCTCATCTACGAGATCGTTGACAACAGCATCGATGAGGCCATGGCTGGCTTCTGCGATCACATCGACATCATCATCCACGCTGATGGCCGCGTATCGGTCAGCGACAACGGTCGCGGCATCCCCATCGATACGCACGCGCGCACCAAGAAGTCGGCCCTGGAGACGGTGATGACCCTTCTCCACGCCGGCGGCAAGTTCGACCACCAGGCCTACAAGGTCTCCGGCGGCCTGCACGGCGTAGGCGCCGCCGTGGTCAACGCCCTCTCCTCGGAGATGTCGGTGGAGGTGCGCCGCAATGGCACGTCCTACCGCCAGGAGTACCGACGAGGCGTGCCCGAAGGGCCTGTGGGCAAAGTGCGGGAAGGTGAGCACGTCTACCCTAGCGGAACCACCACCCGCTTCCTGGCCGATCACGAGGTCTTCCCGGCTCTGGACTACGATTTCACCATCCTGACCCAGCGCTTCCGGGAGATGTCCTATCTCACCAAGGGGGTGTGGGTCCACTTCGTCGACGAGCGGCGGGACGAAGAGGTGAACTTCTACTTCGAGGGCGGTATCGCCAGCTTTGTGCGTCGCCTCAACAAAGACCGAACCGTCATTCACCCCCAGCCGATATACATCGAGGGCACCGTCAACAGCACGATCATCGAGACGGCCATCCAGTACAACGACGGCCTGTCGGAGTCCACCTTCAGCTTCACCAACTGTATCAACACCATCGACGGCGGCAGCCACCTCACCGGCTTCCGCAGCGCCCTCACTCGCGTCCTCAACGACTACGCGCGCAAGCAGAAGTTCCTCAAGGACAACGATTCCAACCTGTCCGGCGAGGACGTCCGCGAGGGCCTGACGGCGGTGATCAGCGTGAAGCTGCCCGAGCCCCAGTTCGAGGGGCAGACCAAGACCCGCCTGGGCAACGCGGAGGTCAAGGGCCAGGTGGAGTCGCTGGTGGGCGAGGAGCTCGGCCGCTATCTGGAGGAGCACCCGCCCGAGGCGCGACGGATCATCGAGAAGTGCATTACTGCCGCCCGTGCTCGCGAGGCGGCCCGCAAGGCGCGCGACCTGGTGACGCGCAAGGGCTTGCTGGACGGCACTATGCTCCCCGGCAAGCTAGCTGACTGCTCGGAGCGCGACCCGGCGCAGTGCGAGCTGTACATCGTGGAGGGCGACTCGGCCGGCGGCTCGGCCAAGCAGGGGCGGGACCGTCGCTTCCAGGCCATCCTGCCGCTGCGGGGCAAGATCCTCAACGTGGAGAAGGCCCGTCAGGACAAGATCTTCGGCCACGCCGAGATCGCCGCCATCATCAAGGCCCTGGGCACCGGCATCGACGAGGAGTTCAGCCTGTCGCGCCTGCGGTACAACCGCGTCATCATCATGACCGACGCCGACGTCGATGGCTCTCATATCCGCACCCTCCTGCTCACCTTCTTCTTCCGCCACATGGTGGAGCTCATCAACGCCGGTCACCTTTACATCGCCCAGCCGCCCCTGTTCCGCATCCAGCGGGGCAAAGAGCACCACTGGCTGTACTCAGAGCAGGAGAAGGACGACTTCCTGGGCAAGCGCAAGGACGGCAAGAACGTCGTCGTTCAGCGCTACAAGGGTCTGGGTGAGATGAACCCCGAGCAGCTTTGGGAAACCACCATGGACCCCGAGCGGCGGCTCATGCTCCAGGTGGCTGTGGAGGACGCCGTGCTGGCCGACCGCATCTTCGTTCAGCTCATGGGCGAAGAGGTCGAGCCCCGCAAGCGCTTCATTCTGGCCCACGCCAGCCAGGTACGCAACCTGGACGTGTAGGTCTCGCCAAAGACGGGACCTACTCCCCCACGTACAGCCTGTGCTGTCGGATGTGCTCCTCGACGGCCGCCGGTACCCAGTAGCGGATCGATAGGCCCTGTCGCACCCTCTCCCGCACGGCCGTGGAGCTGATATCGATGCGGGGCATGTCCAGCCACACCAGGCGCTGGGAGATGCCGGGCACCTTCTTCTCCAGCGCATCGGCCTGGGCCGCCTCCCGGGCGGAGCGCCCAGCCACCGCCAGTCGCGCCAGGGAAACGATCCGGTCGGGCTGCCGCCAGTTGGGAAGATCGGCCAAGGAGTCCTGGCCCATGATGAAGAAGAGCTCGCTGTCGTCAGGCAGTTGCTGCTGGAGCGTCGCCAGCGTCTCTGCGGTGTAGGAAGGGCCTTTCCGCTCTATCTCCAGGATGGAGACAAAGAAGTCCGAATTGTCGCCAACGGCCAGCCGCACCATCGTCAGCCGATGCTCCGGCGGCGAGAGCTGCCGCCCTGCCTTCCGCCAGGGCTCGCCGGCGGGCACGAACAGCACCTGCCCCAGGCCGAGCGCCTGGCGGGCCTCCTCCGCCAGGATCAGATGCCCGACGTGCGGTGGGTCGAAGGTGCCGCCGAGGATGCCTAGCTTCACCCTTCCCACTCCACCTGTACACGGCCGAGGCGCACCCTGGCCCCCGGCTGAATGCCGGCCCTCTTCAGGGCAGCTACCACGCCCCAGCGACCCAGACGTCGCCAGAACTCGGCACGCCCTTCCTCCTCGTCGAGGGGCATCATCTCGGCAAACGCCTCCACCCGCTCGCCGCTCACGCAGTACACGCCGTCGGCTACCGACACGCTGAACAGCACGCTGAGCGGCCGCGGCTTGATCACCGGCAACTCTGAGGGAGTCTGCTCCTCCTCAGCCAGGCTCGATAGCTCTTGCGCCACGCGCTCCAGCAGGGGCCCTATCCCTTCGCGGTTGGCCGCCGACACGAAGAGGGGCTTGACCCCCCGGGACGCTAGCTGCTTACCGATCTCAGACATGCGCTCAGCCACGTCAGCCAAGTCTATCTTATTCACCGCCACGACCTGGGGCTTGGCCGCGAGGTCCTGTCGGAATTGCGCCAGCTCGCCGTTGATCACATCCATATCGGCGAGGGGGTCGGGCCGGCTGCCATCGAGAAGGTGCACGAACATGCGCGCCCTCTCAGCGTGGCGCAGGAAATCATGGCCCAGGCCTGTCCCAAGATGCGCCCCCTCGATCAGCCCCGGTATCTCAGCCACCACGAACGCTCTGTAGCCCATCTCCACCACGCCCAGCACGGGCTCCAGTGTGGTGAAGGGATAGGAGGCGATCTTGGGATGCGCTGCCGATATAGCGGCCAGCAGAGTCGACTTGCCGGCATTGGGCACTCCCAGGATCCCCACATCGGACAGCAGCTTCAGGTCGAGAACCACAATCGCTTCTTCGCCGGGTTGCCCCTTCTGGGCTATCCGCGGCGCCTGGTTAGTGGACCTCGCAAAGTGAGCGTTGCCTCGGCCACCAAGACCCCCATGAGCCACGACCAGCGTCTGACCCACCTCTATGAGATCACCCACGAGAGCCAAATCGCCACTGTCCGTTCTGCGCCGCACCTCGGTTGCTACTGGCACTCGAATAATCAGGTCCTTGCCGCGGCGGCCATGCATATCTGAGCCTCGACCATGCTGCCCGCGCTCTGCCCGCCAGTGACGACGACGCCCAAGCTCCCGCAGGGTACGCATAGACCCATCAGCCATCAGAACAACGCTTCCACCCAACCCACCATCCCCTCCATTAGGGCCACCCTTCGGAACGAACTTCTCACGGCGAAAGCTCACTACGCCGGAACCACCAGCGCCTCCAGCAACAACAATCTCAGCATGGTCAATCATAGATGTTCACCAACACCATTATACTTCTCGGTTTCTTGTCTGTTTGTAATGAGCTGAATAGTCATCTTCATAGAGCTGTTGGTTTGGTGGAGAGGTATTGGGGCTGGATTGGGAGGAGTGAGGGGATAGTTCGGTGGAATGGGTGTGAGATGGGAGGTGTGAAAGGTGTGAAGGAGAAGGTGGACAATAATAGAGGGTGCCAGGTGGAGTTATCCACAGTGGCAGGACGATATCCACAACCTTTGTGGAGAACTAGGGTGCTAGAAGGGTACGGATCTCACCGATCTGGCGGGTCAGCGATGCATCGTTAGCCAGGGCCTGGTCCATCTTGCGTAGGCCGTAGATTACGGTCGAATGATCACGGCCGCCGAGGAGACGGGCGATCTCGGTGACGCGCTGCTGGGCGTCCTCTCGGAGGAGGTACATAGCGAGGTGGCGGGCCTCTGCGATCTCCTTGGCGCGGCTCTTACCGGGTAGGGCTTGAGGAGCTAGGTCGAAGTACTGGGCGACGGCTTCCAGCACGGCTTGGGGGGTGGGATGAGGTTTGGTGGTGGAGGGTGAGATGGGAGAGAGCGCCTCGGCGGCGAGATCGAGGGTGATTTCCGCGCGTAGGAGGCGGGCGAAGGCCACGATCCGGTTGAGGCAGCCCTCCAGCTCCCGGATGTTGTTCTGACAGCGTTGGGCAAGGAAGTGGAGAACGTCATCGATGAGCTCTAGCTTCAGCTCAGCGGCCCTCGTCTTGAGGATGGCCAGGCGCGTTTCAAGAGCCGGCGGCTGGATATCGGCGATGAGCCCCCACTCGAAGCGGGAACGCAGGCGGTCCTCGAGGGAAGAGATCAGTCTGGGGGAGCGGTCGCTGCTGATAATGATCTGGCTGCTGCCAGCGTGGAGGTCGTTGAAGGTGTAGAAGAACTCCTCCTGAGTGCGCTCCTTGCCGGCCAGGAACTGGATGTCATCGATGAGGAGGACATCGACGTGGCGGTACCTGGCGCGGAACTCCTCGCTGCGTCCCTGGGCGATGGAGGTAACGAATTGGTTGGTGAACTGCTCCGAGGTAACATAGAGGACACGGTGGTAGTTGCTCCAGGCTCTTTGCCCAATAGCGTGGAGCAGGTGAGTCTTGCCGAGGCCGGTGGCGCCGTAGATGAACAGAGGGTTGTATGGACCGGCGGGCTTGTCAGCCACCGCCAGGCAGGCAGCGTGCGCCAGGCGATTCTCGTGACCCACGACAAACCGCTCGAAGGTATATCGCTCGTTGAGGCGCGGCCGCGGGAAGGGACGGACCGGCGGTCGTGGCATGGCGGTCTCAGTCTGGAACAGAGGCCCGCCAGGGGGCGGCTCGGCCGGGCGCGAGCCCAGCAGTTGGAAGGACACATCGACCGGATGGCCGATGATGCCGCTGAGGGTCTTGGCAATGAGGGGACGGAGCTTGGTGGAGAGCCACTCGGTGGCGAAGTCGTTGGGGGCGCCGACGACGAAAACTCCGTCGTCGAACTGTAGGCCGACGGTGTCCTTGAGCCATGTCTCGTAATTGGGGCGGGTGACCCGTACTTTGAGTTCAGTTAGGGCTCTCTCCCAGAGCTGCTCAGCGTTGGTCTCTTGCGGTAGGATAGCTGGCTCGTTCATAGCAGGGGCCCCCTCGGTGGTAAAACGGAACGCAAGCGGTTTATTTCGGCGGACGGGGGCACCATAGCAAGACAAAAAGAGGGTATCAAGGGTTTTATGACAACTAACCGGGAAAATGTTAACCCTTTCGGAAGCCTCAAACCGCCGGGGCCGTGCGCCAGCGGGCTTGCTGGCGTCTATATATGGAGATTATAATGGCTCGGCCTCCGGGATCGTAGGGACAGGTGGCATGCTTCTAGCGATTGATGTGGGCAATACGCACGTCACGTTGGGGGCCTTCGCGGGCGAGAGCCTGAAGGCCAGCTGGAGGCTGGCAACCGATGTCAACAGGCTGGCCGACGAGTATGGCGTTCTCATGGTGAGCCTCCTGGCCCACGAGGGCATCGCCTCTGAGGAGATCGATTCTGCTGTGATCGCGAGCGTAGTGCCCGATCTGGACCCCGTCTTCGAGGCGGTGTGCCGACGGTACTTTGGCGTGCGGCCGCTGATGGTGAGCGCCGGGGTTCGCACCGGCCTGCGCATCTTGTACGATAGCCCTCGGGAGGTAGGAGCGGACCGAGTGGCGGATGCGGTCGCCGCTATCAAGCTGTACACGCCGCCGCTCGTTTTGGTCGACCTGGGAACTGCCACCGTGTTCGATGCCATATCCAAGGAGGGCGAATATCTGGGCGGAGCGATCGCTCCCGGCCTGGTCATTGCCGCCGAGGCCCTCTTCCAGCGGGCGGCCAGGCTCTATCGAGTGGAGTTGGTGCGACCGAAGAACGCCATCGGGCGGAACACGACGGCTGCTGTCCAGGCGGGGGTAATCTACGGATACGTGGGTCTGGTGGAGGCCATAGTCAGGCGTTTCAAGGAGGAACTGGGAGGCGAGGCGAAGGTGGTGGCCACCGGCGGTTGGGCGCAGCTCGTGGCCGAGGAGACAGACGTTATCGACGTGGTGGACCCCAACCTCACTCTGACGGGGCTGCGCCTGATCTACGGGATGAATCGCTGACATGCTGAAGGGCAAGGTTGTCGTTCTAGGGGTAACGGGCAGCATCGCTGCCTTCAGGGCGGCCGAGCTGGCCAGCAAGCTGGTGCAGGCCGGCGCCAGCGTCGATGTGGTGATGACACCCTCCGCCACCGAATTCGTCACGCCCCTGACCTTCCGGTCGCTGACGCAGGGCAACGTCATCGTCGACATGTTCGGCGGCGCGCTGGAGCATGTGGAGCTCGCCCGCCGCGCCGACGTGGTGGTGGTGGCGCCGGCGACGGCTACGACCATCGCCCGCCTGGCCCACGGCCTGGCCGAGGACATGGTGAGCGTCACTGTCCTGGCTACCAGGGCGCCGGTGCTGGTCTGCCCGGCCATGGACTCCCAGATGTTCGAGAATGCGGCTACCCAGGCTAATCTGGAGACCCTGCGCGAGAGGGGCATGACCATCGTGGGGCCGGAGGTGGGCCGTCTAGCCTCGGGGCGGATGGGCCTCGGTCGGCTGTCGGATGTCGAGACCATTCTGGGAGCCATCCGCTACGTGCTGGGGCGCGGAGGCGACCTGGCCGGTCGCAAGCTGGTGGTGACTGCCGGCGGCACACGGGAGCCCATCGACCCCGTGCGCTATGTGAGCAACTACTCCTCCGGCAAGATGGGCTACGCTGTGGCTGAAGCGGCGCGCGACCGCGGGGCCGAGGTGGTGCTGGTGAGCGCCCCGACCGCTTTGGCCACTCCCTACGGGGTGAGGCTGGCGCCGGTGCAACGAGCGGTCGAGATGCGCGATGCCGTCGTTCAGGAGTGCCGCGACGCCCAGGCGCTGGTGATGGCGGCGGCCGTGGCTGACTATCAGCCGGCTGCCACCGCCGAGCAGAAGATGAAGCGGCGGGCCAAGACGCTGAACCTGGAGCTGAGGCGCACGCCGGACATCCTGGCCGAGGCGGGCAAGGGCTTCATCAGGGTGGGGTTCGCGGCTGAGAGCGAGAACCTGGTGGCCAACGCCCGCCGCAAGCTGGAGAGCAAGGGGCTCGACCTGATAGCGGCGAACGACATCAGCGGCCCTGAGACCGCCTTTGACGCCGACACGAATCGCGTGGTCATCCTCGACCGGGCGGGCGGGGAAGAGCGTCTGCCGGTCATGACCAAGTACGAGGTCGCTCAGCGCATCCTCGATCGGGTGGTCGCACTTCTGGCCAAGCGCTCCTGAGGCGAAGGGGCGGTCCGTTCTTGCATACACTTCGGAGGTAGCTGATTATGCCTTACCAGACCCTACTGTATGAGAAGGCGGGGAGGATCGCCAGGATAGTCCTCAACCGGCCGGAGCGGCTCAACGCGATCAGCCTCGACATGCCCGACGAGCTCGAGCGGGCGGTGGCCGAGGCCAACGCGGACGGCGACGTGCGGGCGATCATCCTGAAGGGGGCCGGACGCGCGTTCTGCGCCGGCTTCGACCTGTCGCCCGGGCTGCTGACGGGGCCGCCGATGGCAAAGTGGGACCCCACCGAGGACTACCTGATGACTACAAGCCTGGCGCGAAAGTTCATGAGCCTGTGGTACAGCCGCAAGCCGACCATCGCCCAGGTGCACGGCTGGTGCGTGGCGGGCGGCACGGACATGGTGCTGTGCAGCGACATCATCATCGCCGCCGAGGACGCCCAGATCGGCTATGCGCCCGCTCGCATCTGGGGCTCACCGCTGACCGCCATGTGGGTGTATCGCCTGGGCCCTGAGTGGGCGAAGCGCCATCTGCTCACCGGCGACGCCATGGACGGCAGGACGGCGGAGCGCATCGGCCTGATCTACAAGGCGGTGCCCGCCGACCGCCTGGAGCAGGAGGTGGAGGGCCTGG
>CAZXAF010000031.1:0-11818 GCA_964638905.1 uncultured Dehalococcoidia bacterium | reverse complement strand
GCCACCGGCGACGAGATCTGGGACGACCTGAACTTCCTCAACGATCCCCTGGCGCCGGTTACCGTGCCCGACCCGACGACGCCGGGTTTCGGTGGGCCGTTGGCCACAAACGTTGTGCCTGAGGAGAGTCCGGCTACCTATGTCACAGAATTTCCACACTACGACTACGAAGCGGCTCTGGAGCCGGTGCGTGAGCGCCAGGCTCATCGCGAGGAATTCGCACGCAGCCTGGGGGCTTGGCCGACTATGGGGAGCTATGCCTGGATCATCGACGCCGACCGCTCGGACACGGGGAACCCCTGGATCGGCGGCTTCCCCCAGATGGGCATCCAGGTGCCATCCATCATGCACTTCGTTGAGAACCGAAGCGGCGAGGGCACTGACCACCGCATCGGGGCCATCGGCATGGAGATAACTGGGGGGCCGTTCGTCCTCATCGGCCACACCGACAGCGTCGGGTGGACCAGCACCACAGCCCAGCTCAAGGTCAACGATTTCTATCTGGACAAGCTGATCCTGGAGGATACTGATTCGCTGCGCTATAACGATGAGGGCAGCCCCGCGTCCATGAGCGTGCGCACTGAGCAGATTCGCGGTGGGGGAGGCTCCACGTCCCTCGTCGTCTGGCGGACCCACGAGCGGGCAGCAAATGGCAAATCGAATGGTGGCTCACGAACCGTCGAGGCCTTCCAGGGCGACGCGGCCGGGATGGCGGAATCGGCGACCGCTACCTCCCTCACCGACAGCGGCGCTTTCAGCGGCGATTTCTCCGGCGGCTACGTCGCCATCATCGGGGGCAAAGGCGCCGGGCAGATGCGGCCCATCTTCTCCAGTACCAGCGACACCCTGACGCTGGACGCCGGCGATGCCTGGACGACGACACCCGACAGTACCTCCGAGTATGTCGCCGTGATGTCGGGAGACGACATTGTCGCCATCTCGCGGGAAAGGGTTTTCTGGATGGAGGAGACCACCAGCTTGCTGGGCTGGTCCCTCTTCCAGCGATCGGAGAGCGTTCTGGACATCCGCCGTGGCACGCGCCTGATGCCGAGCACGCACAACTTCTACGGCGCTGACAACCAGACCTGGAACGGCATAGGCACAGATCTGGGGGACGGAGGCAATATCGGCTATTTCTCCGGCGGCTTCTCGCGAGTGCGCCAGGGGGCATCCCCGACCGACACGCGGCTGCCCATGGACGGCACGGCCGCTAGCGAACTGGTTGTCATCAGCGGCACTGTCGATAGCGCCACGGCCAACACGCTCACCGATGCTGGCGCTTTCACCGGCGAGGACTTCTCGCCGCCTGCTTATAACTACCGCATGGACAATCCGAGCCAGAAGGGCAGCGAATACATCGTGGCCATAACCGCGGGCGACGGGTACAGGCAGACTCGCCGCATCGCCAGCAACACCGACAATGCGTTGACTCTGGAAGAGAACTGGGGTGTTGTTCCCTCCGCCGGTGACCTGTTTGAGGTATACGAGATCGTGGCCATGCCGGAGGCGATTAACCCTGCCCAGGGTTACACCGGCAACTGGAACAACAAGGCGGCCACCGCCGATGATGGTAGTGGGTTCGGTCGCGAGCACCGGAGCAACTTTGTCGTGGAGCGCGTGGCCGCCGACAGTGACTGGACGCGCGACGAACAGCGCCAACTCAACAAGGACGTCGCCGGCCTGGACGAACACGGTAAGTTGGGCCGGTATCTCATACCGCGCCTCCGTGAGGCCGTTGACGCCGTTGGAAATGGCGGCAATTCGGATGTGGACACGGTGCTGGCCGCCCTTGAGGCCCATAACGGAAGCCCCGAGTTCGGCCGCTATATGATCGACCCGGTGACCGATACCACCGTCGCCGGCGAGATGGAGTTCTTGAAAGAGCTGATAGACAATCTGGCCAGCGATATCTATGGGGATGAGTTCTCGGGGACCGTTGTGAGTGCCCCCACAAGCTTAACAGCCCTGAACCTGGTCCAGCACGCTATCGATAGCGCTGCGGGGAGCCCCGCCGGGCGCTACACGCAAGCATACAGCGGCGACTACTTCAATGGTACGGACTGGCGGGTCGCTGTGCGCGATACCTTCTCTGACACCATAGACGACCTGGGCGGGATACCCGCCGACTCGCCTCGTACCGAGGAGACGTACGAGCATCCCCTTTCCGCCCTTAACCCGAGTCTCGTATGGCCTTCTACGCTGCTCGGTAACCGCGGTACGTGGGAGCAGATCGTCGAGGCCGGGCCGGTGGTGCTTGGCGAGTTCATCTTCCCCCTGGGCCAGAGCGGATTTGTTGACTCCGAAGGCAATCCCGACCCTCACTTTGACAGCCTGCATTCGATCTGGGCCGAGTGGCGCTTCGTGCCAATGCTCCACATCGCCGAAGACCTGGCCACCGACCCGGACGGGGACGTAGACAACGACGGCGTGCTGGATGGCTTTGAGAAATGGTACTTCGGTTCGAACAGCCCCCTGCCAACAGACGACGCCGACGCAGATGAAGCAAGTCTTCTGGACGAATTCTTGAACGGCCTGGACCCGACTGAGGACGACACTGACGTCGACGGGGTGCCGGACGGCTTTGAGCTGGCACACGCCTGTCTAAACCCCCAGGCCCGTGACGCCACAGATGACCCTGACGAGGACGGGCTGGACAACCTCGGCGAGTACACAGCCAGCGCGGACCCCTGCGACCCCGACACCGACAGCGACACGGTTCTGGACGGCGCGGACAGCGACCCCGTAGACCAATACGTCTGTCAGGACCTGGACGCCGACACCTGCGACGACTGCGCGGTGCTCGGCCAGCCCGATACCTCCGACGATGGCCCGGACAACGAGCCCGACGGCCTCTGCGACGCCGGTGACCCCGACGACGACAACGACACGGTGCTCGACGGCGACGACAACTGCCCGATGGTCGCGAACGGGGGTCAGACCAACTCAGACACGGACAGCTACGGCGACGCCTGTGACAACTGCCCCAACACCGCCAACGAAACCCAGGCCAACTCCGACTCTGACTCCCACGGCGACGCTTGTGACAACTGCCCGGACGATACGAACGAGGACCAGGCCAATGCTGACGGCGACCAGTGGGGCGACGCCTGCGATAACTGCTCCGCGGTAGCCACGCTGTGGTACGTGCCTGTGGGAGATGGCGACTGCGACGGGTTCACCACTGCCGAGGAGGGGGTCATCGGCACCGATCCCAACGACGCCTGCCCCGACGCACTCGGCGATGATGTCTGGCCCCCGGACTTGAACGCCGGGACGGGCTGCGAGGTCGGCCACGACGGCAGCGTCAACATCCTGGATGTGCTCTGTTATAAGGGCAAGCTGGCGCCCGCTCCCTACGATGCCCGCTATGACCTAAACCAAAAGCCGCCCGCCGGGGTCAACATCGCAGACGTGCTGTTGTACAAGTGGTTCATCAACATGTCCTGCACGAACCCGTAGAGGATGGCCTAAAGCGGCGCACGGAGCCCCTGGGCGATCAAGCCCAGGGGCTCCTGCTGTTCGTCCGGTGGTAGAGACGGCGCGGGCATCAACCCCTGACATCAAGCGGTAGCCTGAGATCAGAATCCATCCCTCATAGGGGATGAGCGGCCACGGCGCCCTCCTTGGCGACTTGACGCAGGGGTTATGATGTATGGCGTACCGGGAGCGCGGTCGACGATGGCTTGATTCGCTCAGGCCCGCCGAGGGGTGCGATTTCTTGCCCCCCGCTTGAAGGAGACGGCCGATGAGGGGAGTGCTCTGGCAGGGAACGCTGGTGGGTGTGCTGGCCCTGGCAGCCATCGTGGGGGTGCAGGCGCTGGCAGGTGGGGGAGGAGCCGGGCAGGCCAGCTCCGCCGTCGCCCTGGGGGTTGACGCCGATCCGGATGGCAACACGGCTACCTCTCTCGGGAGCATCGACTCCTGCGTGTCGGTGGAGACCGGAGACACCTTCACCATCGATGTCTTCATCAGGGACGTAGAGGACCTCCAGGTATGGAATGTGTTTGTCCACTATGACCCTTCGGTGGTCAACATCATCGATAGAGATGTCCAGATGTTCCTGGCTGCCAACCCTGGCAGCGATGTGCGCGATAACTCCTACGGCGACCCCGGCCTCGGCGGCTTCTATGACCTCATGGTCGCTGACGTTGCCGACGACTCACCCCACGAGAGCGGCTCCGGTGTGCTGGCCAGGCTGACCCTGACAGCGGTAGGGCCTGGACTGGCTGCGATCGAAATCGATGCTCCGGTATTGTGGGGCTACCCCCTGCACTCGATCGGCATCGGTTCCATAGTCAACGCCTGGGTGGCGGTGGACGAGGAGTGCCCGGGCGAACCGCCTCCCACTCCTACGTCCACACCTATCCCCACGCCGACTCCCCCGCCCACACCGACGCCGGCGCCCACGCTCACCATCGGGGTGGATGTCGATCCCAGCGGCAACACGGCCACCTCCCTGGGGCCCATCGACTCCTGCCGGTCGGTGAGTACGGGCACCGTCTTCGATATCGATATCATCATTGAGAACGTGGAGGCGCTCCGCGTGTGGAACGTGGCGCTTCGCTATGACCCGTCGGTTGTCACCGTCCTGAGCAAAGACATCCAGATGTTTCTGGCCGCCAATGCTGGCAGCGACGTGGCCGATTACTCGTACGGGGACCCCAGCGGCGGCGGGGCCTACGAGCTTACGGCGGCGGACCTCAGCGAGGAGGAAAGCCCACACGAAAGCGGCTCCGGAGTGCTCGTCAGGCTGACTCTGCAGGCAGTGGGGCCCGGCCTCAGCTCAGCCGCTCTTTCGCAGATCTTCCTGCTTGCCTATCCGGCATGGCCCTTGTTCGGCGCCTCGATCTCCGGTGGCCAAATAGCTGTCGATCGAGGCTGCGGGACGGATGTGGACACCGATGGTTGGCCTGACGAAATCGACAACTGCCCGGACGGAGCCAATCCCGACAACGACGACGCCGACGGTGACGGCCTGGGCGACGTCTGTGATGCTGACGACGACAACGATGACTGGACGGATGTCGAGGAGAACGTCATAGGAACGGACACGCTGGACGGGTGCACCGACGAGACCGGCGACCTCGACGCCTGGCCGCCGGACATGAACCGGGATACGAAGGTAAATATCCTCGACGTGTTGCTGTACAAGCCGCAGTTCCAGGAAGGCGCGACCTATGCCTGCCGCTACGACCTCAACGCCAGCGGCGAAGTCAATATCCTGGACGTGCTGCTGTACAAGTCGTTGATCGGAACATCCTGCACCAACCCGTAAGGCCTACGAGGCGCTTCTATCTTTCCGCCATCGGCTTGGGCCGGCACGATAGGCTGTTTCCCATCGAAGCCGCGGTTGCTCCGCTGTCCCCCAACGCTATCGCGCCCTGCGTGGCGGTGCCGGGCTGGAGGTACAGTCGCTCCTGCCTTGCGCGCCCTCGATCCTGCCAGTAGTATGGGGACGTTGTGCGCGTGGGCTGTGTCAACAGCAGAGGTGGGTGAACTCTTTGACCCTGCGGGATAAATCCCGCAGCACCAGATCCTCGACTCTGGGAAGCCGCGGGTTTCTCCGCCAGAGGCGGAGTCCGCAAAGCGGACAACCCGCGGGATGGTCCGAAAATCGCTACCCACCAAGAATGAACCAGCAGAGGCATGAACATCATATCTGGCGAGGCAAGGAATGGAGGTAAGGCAATGAGAAGAATGAGCTTGGGCACGGTTCTTATGCTTGGTATCTGTTTGACGGTGTTACTGGCCGCCTGCGGCGATGGGGAGGAAGAAGCCAGCCCTACCCCAACAGAAACAGAACCGCCGACGCAGGTTGAGGGCGGTCCTCCCGCCGTCTCCGGTGAGCCGATCACCACCGACACCGGTCTCCAGTACATTGACATCGTGGTCGGCACGGGCGAATCGGCTCAGTCGGGCCAGACGGTTGAGGTACACTACACCGGCTGGCTGGCCGATGGGACGAAGTTTGACAGCTCCCGCGACCGGGGCGAACCGTACTCCTTCGTGCTCGGCGCAGGCCGGGTCATCGCAGGTTGGGATGAGGGCGTCGCCAATATGAAGGTCGGCGGCGAGCGGCGGCTCATCATTCCGCCGGATCTGGGCTACGGCGAGACCGGTTACCCGCCCGTCATTCCTGCCAACGCCCAGCTCATCTTCGATGTGGAGCTGCTCGCCATCAAATAGCTTCGGGGGCGGCGCCCAGGCGTTCCTGCCGGGCGGGTTTCGCTTGCCCGGCTGGACTTTGACAAAGCCTCCGCTCCCGTCTAGACTGTGGCGGGAATTCGGCTTTCGGGTGGCAGTGTTGGCTCGCAGGAGGTCGTGAGATGGTTCTCAGCCCGATTCGGATCGTGCTGGCGGTAATCGGTATCGCTGGGGGATTGGTGACGTTGGCGGTTGTTCTCACTGTGCTGGCGGCCTTTGCCGGCAGCCCCGGTGAGTGCGATAGCGGGGAGCGGGAGGTGGTGATCAACGCCAGTCTGGCCCAACAACTGCAGGGCAAGCTAGACGATATGAACGATCAATTGGATGGGGGGCAGGCGGCCTCCTTCACCTTTGACGAGAGCGAGGCCACATCCCGCGGGGTCGAGTTCCTGGACGAAAACAATGCCCCCATCGATGATCTGAAGGTGTGCTTCAGCACGGAAGGGCCGTCGGCCTCGGGAACGCTTGACGCTGTGCTGGGGCTGAACGTGAAGGTGAAGGTCTCCGGCAAGGTTGACCTCAGCGGTGAGCATCCTCGCATCGAGGACCTCAACATTGACGTGGGCAGTGTGCCCGGGTTCATCACCGGTGGCTTCGAGGGGATGATAAAAAGCGTCATCAATGACCAGATGGATAAGATCGACCTCGAGCACGATCTCACCGTAACCTTTGGCGAGGGCGCGGCCACCCTGAGCGGCCAGCCCTGAGCCATATCGTGACGAATGCCTGCGCCTGATGGGCAACCCTGCGACGCATGCCCGCTGTCTGGTAGAACCCGTCCAGGTTCTTGCCTTTGCCCCTTTGCTTTCGGTAGCATTTTCAATGAGGGTGGCTCCCACTCTTGCCAAGCGTCGCACCTGCAAGTAGTATGGAGCCGCCAACTCTGGGAGGTTTACCACGCGTAACCAGGTGAGGAAACTCGCTTTCTTGTATCTGGCAGGCACAGTTGCCCTGGGCCTGCTAGTTTTGGTTTGGGCCATGGGGCTCGGCTCGTCTCGGGCCCAAGGGGGCACTATGCACAACTGCCCTCAACCCGGCAGGTGGGCCATATCGGTCTGGGAAGGCGAGGAGACGGAGACGGCGGAGGCTCTAGACACGTGCGGGGCCGGCGCTGTTGCTGCTGCTTATTACATTCATCCGTTCACTCAGACCTGGCAGGGCTTCTTCAAGGATGAACCGGCCATCAGCAACCTGGACACTCTGGAGGACCTGCAGGCGGTCGTAACGTTTGGCAGTCCCACGGCCAGTCCTACGGCCAGCCCTACGGCTAGTCCTATGCCGACCGCTCAACCCACGCCTACTCCTGAGCCGAGCAAGGATCGAATGGTCGGTTGTCCCATGGCTGGCAAGCGGGCGTTGTCGGTGTGGGATGGCCCGGACGGAACCAACGCAGCGGACGCCTTCGCAACTTGCACCGAGGTTATCGCCGTGGCCTATTGGCTCGATCCGGAGACGCAGACGTGGCAGCGGTATGTCGACGACCGCCCAGATCTGACCACGCTGTCACACCTGGACAATCTGCAGGCGGTGTTTGCCATCGCTTCGAAGGAGCCGAGGGAGTACTGCGCCATCAACATACCAGGCACCTACTACGGCGCGGTCACCATCGACGGGCAGACTGCGCCCGCAGGCACTGTCATCAAGGCTTTCAAGGGCGGGATCGAATTCGGTAGCACGACTGTCAGCGAGGAGGGCACCTACAGGGTCGACATCCCTTCTCCTGCGCCCATGATTCCACCGTGCTTCGAGAGCGCCTTCGGGCAGCTTACTTTCACCTGCGGTGATGCTGAAGCTCAGGAACACCCGAACTGGGCCGCGGGTCCCAACCCTCGGGAGCTGACCTGCGTGTCTATGCGGAACTGCCCATCGGCGGGCAAGTGGTCGATAGCTGTATACACCGGCGCGGGGGAGCCCGCCAGCGACGCACTGGCCCTTTGTGCCGTGCCGGTGGAAGCCGCCTACTGGATCGACCCCGTCGGCCAGACCTGGCTCCGCTACCTACGGGGGCAGTCGGCGCTCAGCAACCTGGACTCTCTGCAAAATATGCAGGGCGTCATCGCGTTCGGCTCAGCCTCAGAGTCGGTGTCGGCTGCGGCTGCGGCTGCCCGATCGGCCCAGGGGCAATCGGGAGGCCAGATGGAGGGCTGCCCCGAGCCGGGCAAATGGGCGATCTCCGTCTGGAATGGGGAGGCTGGGACACCCACTGGCCAGGCTCTGGCGACCTGCCCCGCCGTGACGGTCGCTACCGCATATGGGATCGACGCGCAGACCCAGAAGTGGAAGCGCTACTTCGATGGCAAGCCGGACCTCACCAATCTGCTGGAGCTGGGAGAGATGCAGGGCCTAATAACCCTGGGCGGCGAGGCTCGCTGAAAGCCCGGCTCCTCATCTAGAGACTATTCGGGATATGACCCTCACTGGCGACTTCAGCGGGCAGCGGCCCATGCTGCGGGGCGTGTCCCATATTGGCGCGGCCATCGCCGCGATGCTTGGGACACCCTTGCTTTTGCTGGTTTCGGACTCCCCCCGGGCGTACGTTGGCGGGACCATCTTCGCGACGAGCCTGGTGCTCCTATACGGCACGAGCGCGGCCTATCATCGGATTACCTGGACGCCCCTCTTCCGGACGATCATCAGCCGGATGGACGATTCGATGGTTCTGGTGCTGATCGCCGGCACCTACACGCCGCTTTGCCTCCTTGTGCTGAACAACGCGTGGGGGATCACCATGCTGTCCGTGGTCTGGGGAGTGGCAGGCGCCGGAGTCATCATGAACCTGGCCCGGCCGGAGAGGCCGAGATGGCTCCGGGTGGCCTTCTACGTCATCCTCGGCTGGCTCGCGCTGGTGTCGGCGGGGGAGCTGGCGGCGCGGCTTTCGGCCGGCCCGCTGGCGCTTCTCGTGCTGGGTGGGGTGCTGTACACGCTGGGTGGAGTCGTCTACGCGACTGGGAAGCCGGACCCGTGGCCGCGAGTGTTCGGGTATCTGGAAGTCTTTCACCTGATGGTTATCGCTGGGAGTGCCTTGCACTACTCACTGGTCGCGATCTACGTGCTGCCGAGCTAGAGGCTTCTACCGCTCCTCCCAGTACGCGCCCAACCGACTGAGGGTTCAGGCCGTCCGCTTTCTCATCGAAGCCCCTGGGGCCACCCGCCCCTGCTGCGGGCCAACGGCATCGTGCGGTTCGTGATGGCGGTGTGAGGGTCGTAGGTGGGGTTCTGCTGTGGGGGTCGTGCGCTTCTAGGGAGGCGGCTCCGTCTCCTGCTTGATCTGGCGGGCCAGCATGCGGGCCTTGAGGACGCGCCACAGCAACTCTTGGCTGGCGCTAGCCATGTCGGCGCGCGCTTGGCCGACCTGATGGCGGAGTCGGGCTATGCGGAGAAGATCGATGAGCTCGTCGTCGTCCAGATCCAGCGCCGGCTCTCTTCCCTGGAGCCAGGCATCTATGGCGTCACTGAGCCTCTTAGCGCGTTCCTCTTCGTTCACCCTGCGTCCTCCGCTCTACTTCCCTTCCAAGATAGCACGGCTAGGCCACGGTCTTCAGTAAACGTTAGGGAACATAGGGTTTAGATTGGGTTGGAGCTAGCGCAGTCCTCAAGGGGCAAACCGAGGCGTGGCTCCTTGCGAACCCTCGTGGCTGCGGGTAGGATGGGAGCGCTGCGAGTTGAAGACAGATGACGATCATGGAGGCGGCGCGATGAAGATGGCAAGCGTGGGTGCGATCCTGCTGGCCGCTGTATGCCTGGCGGTGCTGGCGGTGGCCTGCGAGGAGGGTGACGAAGAGACGCCAACGCCAACCGCTGCAGCCCCGCTGGAGAGCCCTCCTGCATCTCCCCCGCCAAGCCCTTCGCCTCCGATGGCGAGCCCCACTGTCGCACCGGAGGCCGCGACCCCTGAGGCCGCGCCTAGTCCATCGCCCTCGCCGGAGCGGGTCGCCTGCCCTGACGACGACCCCGCCTTCTGCACCTTCGTCGCCCAGGTCGAGCGGGCCATCGCCGACGAGGACGCGGACTTCTTCCTCGCCAATTCTCTGACCGAGAGCGTTCTCTGCACCGTCGAGGAGGCCGACGTTGGCTATTTCTGCGGGCCGGAGCAGATCGGAGAGACGATCACCGGCATCCTCTACGGGTGGGAGGCGTCGGAGGGCACGCTGGTGCCGCCGGCGGACTACCGTAACCTGTGGGTTGATCTCTTCGCCTTGGACCTGCCGGCGGTGGAGGACAGCGAGGGTAGCGGCGAGCTGCGGATCTGGGGTCTGGCCTACCCTGCGCCGCCCGCCGAGGGAACGCCTCGCAATATCGTGTTGACCTACATCGGCGACAGCGGCCAGGGGCCGCAGCGGGAGGCCATCAGCCTCAACTGCGAGCTAGCGGACGGGCGGTGGCAGATCAAGTGGTTGCTCCAGCACATGCTCGCCCTGGGCTCACCTCGGGAGACCTCCGCAGAGTGGCGGGACTGGCCGCAGTGACGGCAATGACTTCCGCGGGGACGGCTGCCGGCTGCTATTCGCCTGAGCCGCCTTCGCGGTAGAAGCCCTTGAGCCCTTCGGCCAGCTCGCTCAGCCTTTGGTCCACCAGGTAATTGGCCGTGCCTTCGGGGTAGGAGCCATCGGGCTGCCTATCGCCGGCCGCCACGCCGGTGAGGACCTCGATTCCCTCGTCCACGGTCGTGACGGCATAGATGTGGAACTGGCCCTGCCTCACGGCCTCCACCACGTCCTCCCTGAGCATGAGGTTGCGCACGTTCTGGTGAGGAACGATGACCCCCTGGCGGCCGGTTAGCCCTTTTCCCTGGCAAACGTCGAAGAACCCCTCGATCTTCTGGTTCACACCGCCTATGGGCTGCACTTCCCCCTTCTGGTTCACCGAGCCGGTCACGGCGATCCCCTGCTGTATGGCCAGGCTCGACAGGCTGGAGAGGATGGCGTACAGCTCGGTGGAGGAGGCGCTGTCCCCCTCCACCCCTTCGTAGGACTGCTCGAAGCAGAGGCTGGTCGATAGGGAGAGGGGCTTGTCCTGGGCGTACTTGTGGCCCAGATAGCCGGTGAGGATGAGCACGCCTTTGTCGTGGATGCGGCCGCTGAGCTGGGACTCCCGCTCGATGTTGATGACGCCGCGGCGGCCCATGAAGGTTCTGGCGGTGATCCGCGATGGCTTGCCGAAGCTAAAGTCCCCCACGTCGTAGACGGACAGGCCGTTGACCTGACCTACCACTTCCCCATCCACATCCACCATCAGGGTTCCCTCGGCGATGAGCTCACGAATGCGCTCCTCCACCAGCTTGGAGCGGTAGGACTTCTGCTCGATGGCCTTTTGCACGTGCTCGGCGTTCACCTTGGCGGCGCCGTCCAGGCGGGCCCAGTGATCGGCCTCTACGAGCAGGTCCCGCACCTGGCCAAACCGGGAGGAGAGCTTATGCTGATCGGCCACCAGCCGCGCTCCGTGCTCAGATACCCTGGCCACGGCCCCGACGTTGAAGTGAAGAAGGCCTTCGTTCTGGCAGCAGCCGCAGATGAAGGCTGCGTAGGCATCGAGGTTCTCTTGGGTGCGTTCGATCTGGAAGTCGAAGTCGGCCTTGACCTTGAACAGCTCCCAGAAGTCCTCGTCGTACTGAGCC
>CAZXAF010000030.1:0-11940 GCA_964638905.1 uncultured Dehalococcoidia bacterium | reverse complement strand
CCACAGCCTATCGATAGTGCCCAGCATCACCAGGCGTTCCAGGGTGCGCATGTTCTCGGCGCCTATCTTCTGCTCTTTTGCCTCGTACTCCTCCTGGGCGTGGGCCAGAAGCTCCTCAACCATATCCTCAGGGCTCAGGGCGGCAAAGTGAGCCTGGGTGAAGTGGGGCGGCAGCGGCATGACGGTCTTCAGCTCATTGAGCAGCCCCTTGAGGTCACGCTCTTCCCCCTGCTGGTTGGCCAGGTAGGCGTCCACCAGGTCCTTGATCTCCTCCGCGATCATTTCCTGGATGTTTGCCTTCAGGTCAGACCCCTCCAGGATCTTGTTCCGCTCGGTGTAGATGAGGTCGCGCTGGGTGTTCATCACGTCGTCGTATTCGACCACGTGCTTGCGGATGTCGTAGTTGTGACCCTCCACCTTGGTCTGGGCCGACTCGATGGCCTTGCTGGCCATGCCGCTCTCTAGAGGCATGTCCTCATCCATGCCCAGGCGGCCCATCATGCCCCCTACCCATTCGGGGGCGAAGCGGCGCATCACGTCATCACCAAACGAGACGAAGAAGCGGGAGCTGCCGGGGTCGCCCTGGCGGCCGGCGCGACCGCGAAGCTGATTATCGATGCGGCGGGCCTCATGGCGCTCCGTGCCGACGATGTGCAGGCCGCCAATCTCCACCACCTTATCGTGGTCGGCCTGCCATATCTCGCGGGCCTCTCGCCGTATGCGGTCCAGTTCCTCCGGGGGAGCGGTGTCGGGGTCGATGTCCTTCTTGCGGTAGAGCTCCTCGGCCAGGCGGCCCGGATTGCCGCCCAGGATGATGTCAACGCCACGGCCAGCCATGTTAGTGGCGATGGTGACGGCAGCGAAGCGCCCGGCCTGGCCGATGATCTGGGCCTCGCGCTCGTGGTGCTTGGCGTTGAGCACCTGGGGCTCCTTGAGGGGACACACGGGGTGGTACTGGCCGCAGTCCTGGTTGCGGCATTGGCTGTGTCGCTTGAGCAGGTCAGCCAGGTGCTCGGAGATCTCGATGGAGACAGTGCCCACCAGCACCGGCCGGCCGATGGCGTGCATCTCCTCGATCTCCTTCACCACTGATCGGAACTTGCCTTCCGGTGTGCGGTAGATGAAGTCTGGCCTGTCCTTGCGGATCATCGGTCTGTGGGTTGGAATGGGGATCACGTCCAGGCCGTAGATAGTATGGAACTCTTCCCTTTCGGTGTAGGCGGTGCCGGTCATGCCGGCCAGCTTCTCGTAGAGGCGGAAGTAGTTCTGGAGGGTGATGGTGGCGTAGGTCACACTCTCCCGCTGCACCCGCACACCCTCTTTGGCCTCCACCGCCTGGTGAAGGCCGTCTGACCAGCGGCGGCCGAACATCAGGCGGCCGGTGAACTCGTCGACGATGACGACCTCGCCATCCTTCACTACGTAGTGGTGATCGCGCTGGTAGAGGGTGTGAGCCTTGAGGGCGGCCTCCAGGAAGCGGGTCAGGCGATAGTTCTCGGGGTCGTAGATGTTCTTGATGTTCATCCATTTCTCGAGCTTGGCCACGCCTTCCTCGGTGAGGGACACGGAACGGGTCTTGTGGTCTATGGTGTGGTCCACTTCCGGCTGAAGGCGGGGCACCAGCCGAGCGAACATGCGGTAGACCTCCTCGGTCTCCTCGGCGGGGCCGCTGATGATGAGGGGGGTACGGGCTTCGTCGATGAGGATGTTGTCCACCTCGTCGACGATGGCGTAGTGGTGGGGGTGCTCCGGCCGCTGGACGGCGCGGGAGAGGTCGACCACCATGTTGTCCCGCAGATAGTCGAAGCCGAATTCGTTGTTGGTGCCGTAGGTGATGTCGGCCAGGTAGGCTTCACGGCGTGGCACTGGCCGCAGGTGGCGTAGGCTGGGGTTGTCGGCGTTGAAGCCGGGGTCGTAGATGTAGGCGGAGTCGTGCTGGAGGCAGGCCACCGACAGGCCCAGGTTGTGATAGATGGTGCCCATCCAGGTCGTGTCTCGCTTGGCGAGGTAGTCGTTCACGGTCACCAGGTGGGCGCCCTTGCCTTCCAGCCCGTTGAGATAAATGGGAAGAGTGGCCACCAGCGTCTTGCCCTCACCGGTCTTCATCTCGGCGCAGTTGCCCTGATGAAGGACGATGCCTCCCAGGAGCTGGACATCGAAGTGGCGCTCGCCCAGGCGTCTCTTGGCCATCTCCCGCACGACGGCAAAGGCATTCGGCAGGATGTCATCGAGGGTCTCGCCGTCGGTCAGGCGCTGGCGAAACTGGTCGGTCTTGCCTCGCAGCTCCGCGTCGCTGAGGGGGGCTACCTCCTCCTCGAGAGCATTGGTTCTGTCGACCAGCGGCTGAAGCTTCTCCAGCTTCTTCTCACTGGTGTCGGCGATAACGCCCTTGAGCCACTTGAGCATGACTAACCCTTACTGGAACAGCTCTCCCACCGAATGGCCGGTGTGGATGCGTCGTATGGCTTCCCCCAGCAGGGGTGCCAAAGACAAAACGGTGATCTTGGGCAAACGTTTCTCGACGGGCAGGGGGATGCTGTCGGTCACCACCAGCTCTTTGATGGGCGCCTGCTCGATCCTCTGGACGGCCGGCCCGGAGAGCACAGGGTGGGTGCAGCAGGCGTAGATGTCAACTGTTCCGTACTGCTTCAGTATGTCCATGGTCGCTATCATAGTGCCGCCGGTATCCACTTCATCGTCCACGATGAGAACGTTTTTGCCTTTGACTTCGCCAATGATATTGACAACCTCCGACCGCTGTTCGTTACCGATTCGGCGCTTTTCCACGACGGCCAGGGGAGCATCCAGGCGACCGGCCACATTGCGAGCACGCTTGGCGTCGCCCACATCGGTGGCCACCACCGTCAGGTTGGCGATGTTCTTGTCCTTAAAGTAGCGGCTGAGAATGTACAGGGCGGTTAGCTCGTCCACCGGGATGTTGAAGAAGCCCTGGATCTGTCCGGCGTGGAGGTCTACCGTCAACAGGCGGTCGGCTCCGGCCGTCTCCAGGAAGTTGGCCACCAGACGGGCGGTGATGGGCACCCGCGGCTGATCCTTCTTGTCGCTGCGCCCGTAAGCGTAGTAGGGAACGACGGCCGTGATCCGCCCTGCCGACGCCCGCTTGGCGGCGTCGATCATGACGAACAGTTCCATCAGGCGGTCGTTCACCGGGGAGACGATGGGTTGAACCAGGAAGACATCGCGGGCGCGGATGTTCTCGCAAAAGCGCACGAAGATGTTCTCGTTGCTGAACTTGAAGACCTCGCACTGTCCTAGAGGCGTCTCCAGGTAGTCGCAGACGGCCTGGGCAAGCTCGGGATGAGCGTTGCCGCTGAATACACGCAACTCCTGATACACTAAATAATCTCTCCTTGCTTCGCTCTGCCCGCCAAAACCAATATAGCATAAAGGATCAGGGAAACGGTATGAAGCCTGCGAGCGATCCTCGTGGCGGGCTCAGGCGGCATGCCGAAAGGAGGAAAGCCGAAAGCTAGCTGCTTCCGGCCGGCGCTGGCGAGCGAGGGTTTGTCTGGTAGACAACGTGACTGTACCACGAGCGGACAGTGGGCGGAAAGAGATTATCGTCTGTTAAGGGTGAAGAAGTTGACAAATGGGTGTAAGTTAGGGTAGAATGATTTTTTGATGGCGGGACGATATTCCCCAAGTTTCTATTCCCCTGTTAGCTATTCATCATAGCCGCTTGTGTGTTTCTAGCCACGAGAGGGGCGGCGGACTTTAGCTGCCCTTAGGGGGTTTTTGTACATGACGACAGCCAGGGACTTTGCCCGGGGAAGGGATACTGTATCCCAATCGATCAAGTCCTATTCTCGCATACCCGAGGTTATTCAGGTTCCCAATCTGATACTCGTACAGCTCGATTCCTACCGCTGGTTTCAGGAGCAGGGTTTAAGGGAGCTGCTAGACGAGATATCACCCATTCAAGACTTCACCGGCAGCCGACTGGAGATGCGCTTCGGCAAGTACGAGTTCGGCCGGCCCAAGTACTGCGAGGCTGAGTGCCGCGAGCGGGATATGACCTATGCTGCCCCCTTGCGGGTCAATGTTCAGCTCGTTGTCAAGGAGAGCGGCGAGGTCAAAGAGCAGGAGATCTTCATGGGGGACTTCCCCCTCATGACCGGTGAGGGCACCTTCATCGTCAACGGTGCCGAGCGGGTGGTGGTCTCCCAGTTGGTGCGCTCGCCGGGCGTCTACTTCACTCTGGAGCGCGACGCCACCAGCGGCCGCGACCTCTGCTACGCCAAGCTCATTCCCAACCGCGGCGCCTGGCTAGAGTTCGAGACCAGCAACAAGGACATTGTTTCCGTCAAGGTAGACCGCAAGCGCAAGATCCCGATCACCACCCTCCTGCGGGCCATCGACGAGGACGCCGAGATCAAGGACGAGACTCAGGTCGGTACCAACGAGCGCGTCCTGGCTATGTGCAAGTCGGTGGACACCAACCCGGACCACCGCTACATCCAGGCCACTCTGGAGAAGGAGCCCTTCCAGAACAAGGAGGAGGCCCTCCTGGAGTTCTATCGCCGCCTCCGTCCGGGCGACCCGCCCACCCTGGAGAACGCGCGCAGCCTGCTCACCTCTCTGTTCTTCAACCCTCGCCGTTACGACCTGGGCAAGGTAGGGCGGTACAAGCTCAACAGGCGCCTGGGCTACAAGAAGGCGCCGGACACCCACATCTTGGTGCCTCAGGACCTCATAGCCATCGTCCGCGAGATCATTCGCCTGAACAACGGCCAGGGCCAGCCTGACGACATCGACCACTTGGGGAACCGCCGTGTGCGCACGGTGGGCGAGCTGATCCAGAACCAGTTCCGCATCGGCCTTCTGCGCATGGAGCGCGTCATACGGGAGCGGATGACTATCACCGACCCTGAGAGCGCTACCCCCAGCGCGCTGATCAACATCCGGCCGGTGGTGGCCTCCGTCAAGGAGTTTTTCGGTGGGTCGCAGCTCTCGCAGTTCATGGACCAGACCAACCCCCTGGCCGAGCTTACCCACAAGCGACGTCTCTCCGCCCTCGGCCCGGGCGGCCTGTCCCGCGACCGCGCCGGCTTCGATGTGCGCGACGTCCATCACAGCCACTATGGCCGCATCTGCCCCATCGAGACACCGGAGGGGCCCAACATCGGCCTCATCGGCAGTCTGGCCACCTACGCGCGCGTCAATGAGTACGGCTTCATCGAGACGCCCTACCGCAGGGTGGTGCGGGAGCTGCCCAGCAAATCGCCCGATCTGGTAGGGCGCATCCTGCGTCAGGATATCAACGACGAGAAGGGCAAGACAGTGGCCACCGCCGGTAGCCAGGTGAGCCCTGAGCTGGCGGCCAAGCTGGCCAAGCTGCCGTCCACCACCATCGCCATCCGTCCCTATGTGTCCGACCAGGTCATCTACCTGCTGGCGGACGATGAAGAGCGCTACGTGGTGACCCAGGCCAACGAGCCCCTGGACGAAAGCAACTACTTCCTGGGTAACAAGCTGGAGGCCCGTTTCGGCAGCCACTTCATTACCGCTGCGCCGGAGCAGGTGGACTTCATGGACCTTTCGCCCAAGCAGATCGTGTCGGTGGCCACCTCTCTTATCCCCTTCCTGGAGCACGACGATGCCAACAGGGCCCTCATGGGCTCCAACATGCAGCGCCAGGCCGTGCCCCTGGTGCATCCGGAGGTGGCCTTGGTGGCCACCGGTATGGAGCGCCAGGCGGCCGTCGATTCCGGCCAGGCCGTCTTCGCCGAGGGTGACGGCGTGGTGCTGAGCTGCACCGCTCGCCACATCCGCGTCCGGTACGACAACGGCGAGGAGAAAACCTACGAGCTGGGCAAGTTCGTGCGCTCTAACCAGGGGACGTGTGTGAACCAGAGGGCCATCGTGAACAAGGGCCAGCGGCTGGAGAAGGGCCAGCCTCTGGTCGATAGCTCTTCCACTGCCCAGGGCGAGCTGGCCCTGGGCCAGACCCTCCTCTGCGCCTTCATGAGCTGGGAGGGCTACAACTTCGAGGATGCCATCATCATCGCTGAGGCCGTCGCCCGCGACGACAAGTTCACCTCCATCCACGTCGAAAAGCACGAGCTTGAGGCTCGCGATACCAAGCTGGGTCCTGAGGAGATCACCCGCGACATTCCCAACGTGGGCGAGGAGAGCCTGCGCAACCTGGACGAGGAGGGAATCGTCCGCATCGGCGCCGAGGTGCAGGCGGGCGACATCCTGGTGGGCAAGATCACTCCCAAGGGGGAGACGGAGCTGACCGCCGAGGAGAAGCTCCTGCGGGCCATCTTCGGCGAGAAGGCCCGGGAGGTGAAGGACACCTCCCTGAGGGTACCCCACGGCGAGCGGGGCAAGGTCATCGACGTCAAGGTCTTCTCCCGCGACAGCCACGACGAGCTATCGCCGGGGGTCAACAGGATGGTGCGTGTCTGCATCGGCCAGCGGCGGAAGGTCGCCGAAGGCGACAAGATGGCCGGGCGTCACGGCAACAAGGGCGTCATCGCCCGCATCCTGCCGGTGGAGGACATGCCCTACCTGGCCGACGGCACCCCGGTGGACCTTATCCTCAACCCCATCGGTGTGCCCAGCCGCATGAACGTTGGCCAGGTGCTGGAGACCCACCTGGGCTGGGCGGCGAAGAACCTTGGGTTCCGCGCCCTATCGCCGGTGTTCGACGGCGGCAACCCCCTCACCATCGAGGATGCCCTCGCCCGCACCTGGATTGTCGAGCAGGCCGATGCTCTCTTGCCTCAGCCCAACGGCGAGGACAACTATGCCGGCGAGAACGTGGATACGGCGAAGGTCTCCCAGTGGCTTGCCGAGCGGGGTTACGATAGCCAGGCGGTGTTCGACGACATTCGGCCCGGCCAGGGCAAGCGCGCCTGCCTGGAGCTGTGGCTGGAGGCGCAGGGTAAGAGGAAGGTGCGAGGCTTGCCAGAGAAGGACCTGGAGGCTCGCGCCGAGAAGATCCTGCTAGGGGGTGGCCCCGTTGCTCCCACCTACGGCAAGCAGGTTCTCTACGACGGACGCACCGGCGCGCCCTTCGACCAGCCGGTTACGGTGGGATACATCTACATGATGAAGCTGATCCACCTGGTAGAGGACAAGATCCATGCCCGCTCCACCGGCCCCTACTCCCTCATCACCCAGCAGCCTCTGGGCGGCAAGGCCCAGTTCGGCGGCCAGCGCTTCGGCGAGATGGAGGTGTGGGCCCTCGAGGCCTACGGCGCCGCCCACGTCCTCCAGGAGATCCTCACCGTCAAGTCCGATGATGTGGTGGGGCGGGTCAAGACCTATGAGTCCATCGTCAAGGGCGAAGACATCCCCGTGCCGGGGGTGCCGGAGTCCTTCAAGGTGCTAGTGAAGGAATTGCAGAGCCTCTGCCTGGCGGTGGAGGTGCTGAACGAGGAAGAGGAACGAGTGACCTTGGCGGATACGTCGGCAACCGAGGTTCCGGAGTTGGGCATTAACTTGTCAGGCTTTGAGGGGGAGGATCTACTTGGCTCTTGAGGTTAACGACTTTAACGCCATCCGCATATCGCTGGCTTCGCCGGAGCAGATCCGTTCCTGGTCCTATGGGGAGGTAACCAAGCCGGAAACCATCAACTACCGCACCCTGAAGCCGGAGAAGGACGGTCTGTTCTGCGAGAAGATATTTGGGCCCACCAAGGATTTCGAGTGCTACTGCGGCAAGTACAAGCGGGTTCGCTACAAGGGTATCATCTGTGACAAGTGCGGCGTTGAGGTAGCCCGCAGCAAGGTGCGCCGCGAGCGCATGGGCCACATCGAGCTGGCCTCGCCGGTGGCCCACATCTGGTTCGTCAAGGGCATGCCCAGCCGCGTTGGCCTCCTTCTGGACATGTCGCCCCGCAGCCTGGAGCGGGTACTCTACTTCGCTCAGTTCATCGTCACCAAGGTGGACGAGGCCGCCCGCGATCAGGCCATCGAGGCTCTCCGCCAGGAGATGGAGGCAACGGCGACCGAGCGCGAGAGGCAGTACAGCGAGGAGATAGCGGCCAAAGAGCTTGCCTGCGAAGAGGCTATCAGCCAGGCGGAGTCCCAGCGAGCCGAGCAGTTGGCTCGCCTGGACGAAGAGCTGGGCCGCAGTGTGGAGGGCCTCAAGAAGAAGGTTGCCACCCTCCAGAGGGCCATAACCAAAGGCCAGGACAAGCCGGCCTCCAAGGATTTGGCCCTGGGGGAGAAAGTGATCGTTGCCAAGGGTGAGACGGTCAGTGCCGAGGCGGCTGAGCAGCTTCGGGCGGAGGCGGAAAAGCAAATAGCCGAACTGGAGGACCTGTTCGCCCAGCGGCGCAGCGAGGCTGAACTCCTGGCCGATGCTCAGACTCAGCAGCTACGCGATGCCGCCTGGAAGGAGCTTGAGCCCCTGCGCCTGAAGGTGCAGGAAGCGCGACAGGCCATCAGCGAGGAGTACCGCCTGAAGATCGAGGAACTGGAGGAACTGAAGGACCCCATTCGCGACGACGCCGTCACTCTTCTCATGGAGCCCAAGTACCACGAGCTGGCTTCGGCCCACCCGGGCGTCTTCTCGGGGGGCATGGGCGCTGAGCCCATCCTGGACATCCTTCAGCGCGTCGACCTGGATCGGCTGGTGGTCAAGCTACGCCAGGAGATCCAGAACTTCAGCGGCCAGCGCCGCAAGAAGGCCACCAAGCGCCTGAAGGTGGCGGAGGCCTTCCGTAAGAGCAACAACCGACCGGAGTGGATGGTTGTTGGCGTCCTGCCGGTGCTGCCGCCCGATTTGCGGCCAATGGTGCAGCTAGACGGCGGCCGCTTCGCCACCAGCGACCTCAATGACCTATATCGGCGGGTGATCAACCGCAACAACCGCCTGAAGCGCCTGCTGGAGCTGGGAGCGCCGGAGATCATCATCCGCAACGAGAAGAGAATGCTCCAGGAGGCGGTGGACTCCCTCATCGACAACGGCCGCCGTGGCCGCGCTGTGTCCACTGCCGGTAACCACAAACTGAAGTCCCTATCGGACATGCTCAAGGGGAAGCAGGGGCGCTTCCGCCAGAACCTCTTGGGCAAGCGGGTAGACTACTCCGGCCGCTCGGTCATCGTCGTCGGGCCGCAGCTCAATCTGCACCAGTGCGGCTTGCCCAAGCGGATGGCTCTGGAGTTGTTCAAGCCGTTTGTGATGCGGGCCCTGGTGGAGCGCGGCCTGGCTCACAACATCAAGTCGGCCAAGCGGGTCGTGGAGCGGGCTCGGCCGGAGGTGTGGGACATCCTCGATGAGATCACCAAAGAGCGGCCCGTCCTCCTGAACCGAGCGCCCACCCTTCACCGCTTGGGCATCCAGGCCTTCGAGCCCGTCCTCGTCGATGGTAGCGCCATCGAGATCCACCCTCTGGTCTGCGCCGCCTTCAACGCCGACTTCGACGGCGATCAGATGGCGGTACACATACCTCTGTCGCGGGCCGCGGTGGCCGAGGCGCGCCAGATCATGCTATCGGCGGAGAACCTGCTCCTGCCCAGCAACGGCGAGCCCACGGTAGCTCCTACCCTGGACATCGTCCTCGGCTGTCACTACCTCACCCTGGCCAAGCCGAAGGCCAAGGGCGAGTACCGCCCGGGCATTCCTCCGCATGGGGTCTACGGCAGCTTCCAGGAGGCCAGGCTGGCCTACGACCTGGGCCTGGTGGAACTGCAGGCGAAGATCAAGGTGCGCGACGCAAAGACGGGCGGCGAGCTGATCGATATCACGGTTGGCCGCATCATCTTCAACGAGGTGTTGCCCGAGGAGCTCGGTCTCCGTAATGAGGTTCTGGACAAGAAGGCTCTCAAGGACCTGGTGGCGGAGTGCTATCGCAAGCTGGGTATGGAGCGCACCGCCGAGATGGTCGACGCCATCAAGAACGTTGGCTTCCACTATGCTACCCAGTCCGGCGTGACCATCGCCATTAACGACCTGAAGGTGCCCGCAGACAAGGAAAGGCTGCTGGGGGAGGCCGATGCTCGCATCGCCGAGGTGGAGCAGCAGTACGAGATGGGCCTGATCACCGAGGATGAGCGCTACGACCAGGCGGTGGCCATCTGGCGCCAGACCACCGCGCAGGTGCAGGCCGCCATCCAGAACGAGCTGAACCGCTACGGCGGCGTCTACCTGATGGCCGTCAGCGGCGCCAAGGGTAACATCAGCCAGATCAGCCAGATGGCTGGCATGCGCGGCCTCATGACTGACCCCTCCGGCCGGATCATTGACCTGCCCATCCGCTCCAGCTTCCGCGAGGGGCTGACAGTGCTGGAGTACTTCATTTCCACTCACGGCGCCCGCAAGGGGCTGGCCGACACCGCCCTCCGTACTGCCGACAGCGGCTACCTGACCCGCCGCCTGATCGATGTGTCGCAGGAGGTCATCATCCTGGAGGATGACTGCGGCACTACTGCTGGCATCTGGCTGGCGGAGCCGGCCGAGAAGGGCGTACTTGAGTCTCTGCGGGAGCGGATCATTGGCCGCTGGGCAGCCTCCGACCTGGTCGACCCCCAGACAGGCGAGCTGATTGTCGGCCGCAATGAGGAGATCACTGAGGAAGTGGCCGAGCGTATCGAGGCCTTGGGCATCCAGCGGGTGTACGTGCGTTCGGCTTTGATCTGTCAGGCCAAGCGGGGCATCTGCGCTCCTTGCTACGGTCGCAACCTGGCCCGTGGCAGGCTGGTGGCGGTGGGCGAGGCCGTGGGCATCGTGGCCGCCCAGAGCATCGGGGAGCCCGGCACCCAGCTCACCATGCGCACCTTCCACACCGGCGGCGTGGCCGGCCTGGACATCACCTCCGGCTTGCCGCGAGTGGAGGAGTTGTTCGAGGCAAGGGTGCCTAAGGGTGGGTCCCTGATCTCCGAGATCGACGGCACGGCCGAGATCGTACGCGAGGGCGACGCTCGGCGCATCAGGGTGGTAAGCAGCGAACTGTACCGCGATGAATACGCTTTGCCCAAGGGGGCAGAGGTTCTGATCGAGCATGAGGAGTGGGTGGAGCGAGGGGCAATCCTGGCTCGCCTGCCCCAGCCGAAGGAGGCTAAGAAAGGGCAGGAAGAGACGCTGCCCGTGGCCGCCGACAGCGAAATCTGCGCTCGCATGGCCGGCCACGTTATGCGGGATCGATCGGACCGTCTCTCCATCGTCTATGAGGAACGGGAGGAGCGGGAATATGCGGTGCCTCCCGCTTCCCGCATCCGCGTGGAGACTGGTCAGTACGTTCACGCTGGCCAGCAGCTCACCGACGGGGCAATCAACCCTCAGGACATCCTGCGTGTCCAGGGCCCGGAGGCGGTGCAGCTCTACCTGGTGGAAGAGATACAGAAGGTTTACCGTTCCCAGGGTGTGGGCATCAACGACAAGCACATCGAGGTCATCGTTCGCCAGATGCTCCGCCGCGTGCAGGTGGACTCCTCCGGCGACACCGCTCTCCTGCCGGGCGAGCTGGTGGATCGTTTCCACTTCGAGGAGGTGAACGCGGAGGTGCTGGCCGAGGGTGGCGAGCCCGCCACCGCTCAGCCCGTCCTCCTGGGAGTGACCAAGGCCTCCCTAAACACGGATAGCTTCCTGGCTGCAGCGTCCTTCCAGGAGACCACTCGCATTCTCACCGAGGCGGCTCTCAATGGGGCCGTCGATCACCTCCAGGGCCTCAAGGAAAACGTTATCATCGGCAAGCTCATTCCCGCCCGTGCTCGCGTCACCGTGCCCGAGCGGCAAACAGTGGCCGAGTTCATGGTACCGCCCGGCTTGCTGTCCGGTGAGGAAGGGGAGCTGAAGGAAGGCGAGCCGGCCAGCGAAGAGGCTGAACTGGAGAAAGGCAAGCCGGCCAGCGAAGAGGCTGAACCGGAGGAAGGCGAGCCGGCCAGCGAAGAGGCCGAACCGGAGGAAGGCGAGCCGGCCAGCGAAGAGGCTGAACCGGAGGAAGGCGAGCCGGCCAGCGAAGAGGC
>CAZXAF010000029.1:0-12058 GCA_964638905.1 uncultured Dehalococcoidia bacterium | reverse complement strand
ATATGAGCACGCTGCGGGCCACGTCCCACATAGAGACGTGCACCTCTTCGGCCTCTCCGCCAGCCCAGGGTATCCAGGTGGAGGCCACGCTGACGAAGAAGTAAGCGTACACCGAGTAGAGCAGAATCTGGAACACGGAGTTGAGGGCGACCAGCACGGCGCAGTAGTCGTTGTCGCCGCGGGCCAGCAGGTTCCAGATGAGCACCATGGCGATGCAGCGGGCCAGGCCGGTGATGATCAGCCCTACGCGGTACTCGTCCATGTCCGGCAGAAAGACCCAGGCCAGGAGGAACATGATCACCGGCCCGATGAGCCAGTTGAGCGCCAGCGACACGCTGAACATCTTCCAGGCGGTGGCGACCCTGGAGAGCTGCTCGTACTGAACCTTGGTGAGCACCGGGTACATCATCCACAGCAGCCCAATGGCGATGGGCAAGGAGACGGTGTCGATGCGCAGGGCATCGATGGCGTCGGCGATGCCGGGCCACAGGCGGCCGAGGCCGACGCCCAGGGCCATGGTCAGGAAAATCCACAGCGGAAGGAAGCGGTCCAGCAGGCCGAGCTGCCCTACGACGCCCCCTGTCTGCGGCTGGCCAACGGCTTTTGCTGCCACTGGGCTTCTGCTTTCGGCGCCCGACAGCTACATGCCGGCCCGCTGCCTGCGCAGCTGCATGAGGAGCATGCCCAGGTCCCGGTACTCCATGAAGTGAATAGCGTTCTGGGGACAGATCGACCGGCAGCGGGCGCAACCCACCAGGCAGTTGAAGGGCCGTGCCACCTCCAGCTTGCCGTCCACCTCCTCGTAGACGTCGTAGGGGCAGAACTCCAGGCACTTCAGGCAGTGGTCGCACCGCTCGGGGTTGATGATCGGGAACCAGGGGATCTGCTCCCTCGGTATGCCCTGGTAAAGCTGCCCCATGTCACCTACCCCTTGCCACCAGCGCCGTCGCACTTCCCAGACCCGGGCCGCCAACATCGGCGGCCAAGGGCAGCTACATCACTCTGTGCTGATGTAATGTCGCCAAAAGAAGACAATGCCCTAAGGCCTCCGCAGCCGGCACACCTCTTCAGCGCGCCGGCGGTCGCCCGGTGCGGGCTTCACCTCCAGCAGAGTCGCGCACTTCTGCCGCAGCGCAGCGGCGGCTTCCGGGTCCGCCCGATAGAATACCCAGCGGGCGTCCTCCGCATCGCGCTGCGCCTTCACCAGCCCGGCACGACGCAGAACGGCAAGGTGATTGGATACCAGGCTCTGCGAAAGGCCTAGTATGTCCTCGATCTCGCAGACACAGAGCTCGGCTTTGGTGAGAAGAGAGTAGATGCGAAGACGGGTCTCGTCCGAAAGGGCCTTGAACAGATCTGCCAGGTCCTCTCTTACGACCGTGCGGCTCCCGTGAGCTAAAGAGTGCACCCTTGCCGCCTCCATCGGGAAGTAATCACATCACAATCCATTGATATTCTACCCCTGGCCAGCGCTTCCGTCAATCGGCTCGAGAGCCGCCTTCGCAGATCGGGCACCCCGGGGCTGACGGGGAGAACAGCGAGGGACTGGTCGCTAGGATCTCACACGTGAGGGGCTGACGCCTCGAGAGGTCGCCTCTTCGCCAGTATCTTCTCAAACGCCTCGGCGGGAACCGGCCTGCTGAACAGATAACCTTGGGCCTCATGGCACTGCTGTTCCCTCAGGAAAGCGAGCTGTTGTTCCGTCTCCACGCCCTCAGCGATCGCTCTCAGGTTCATACTGTGCGCCAGGCCGATAACCGCGCTGACAATGGCGGCATCATCCGGGTCGACGGTCACATCCCGCACAAAGGAGCGGTCGATCTTCACCGCATCGATCGGGAAGCGTCTGAGATAAGAAAGCGAGGAGTAGCCTGTGCCGAAGTCGTCTATCGATACGTGCACTCCCATCTCCCTGAACGTATTCAGCATCTTGATGGTGAAGTCCACGTCCCGCATGGCAGTGCTCTCGGTTATCTCCAGTTCTAGCCATTGAGGCTCCAGGTCCATCTCTTTCAGTACTGCAGCGACCATTTCTGCCAGGTTCAGTTGGTGGAACTGGCGGGCCGAAAGGTTGACCGCCACACGTACGGAGGGCAGACCTTGTCCCTGCCACGCCCTGTTCTGCGCACAGGCGGTGCGCAACACCCATTCGCCGAGGGGCACAATCAGGCCGGTCTCCTCGGCCAGGGGGATGAACTCGTCTGGCGGAACGAGCCCCCGATCCGGATGTTGCCAACGCACTAGGGCTTCCACACCGACGATCTGGTGCGTATGGATGTTCACCTGAGGCTGGTAGTGCAGCACGAACTCCTCGCGTTCCAGAGCGCGGCGCAGATCACTCTCCAAGCCTACCCGCGCCAGCAAGTGAGCATTCATGGAGGGAGCAAAGACCTGGAAGCTGTCTCCGCCCTGCTCCTTTGCGCGATACATGGCGGTGTCGGCATTCCTCAGAAGGGTTTCAGCGTCCTCTCCATCGCTAGGATACATGGCAATCCCGATGCCGCCAGTCACGTGGAATTCATGAGCAGCCAGCCCCCACGGCCGTCTTAGGCCTTCAAGGATCCTCTCGGCCGCCCGAGGTGCGTCTTCCGGCTCCGAGATTTGCGGCATTAGCAGCCCGAACTCGTCACTCCCCACTCGCGCGATAGTGTCGCCTTGGCGCACGAGGCCTGCCAGGCGCTCGGCAACCTTTTGCAGCAGTTGATCGCCCATGGCGTGGCCCACCGCGTCGTTGACGAACTTGAATCGGTCTAAGTTGATAAGCATGACCGCTAGGCTCCGCTTACCACGGCGCGCTCGGATCAGCGCACGAGTGAGGCGTTCCTCGAGCAGGGCCCGGTTAGGCAGACCGGTCAAGATGTCATGATAAGCAAGGTACTTGATGCGATCCTCCACCTGCTTGCGCTCGGTGATGTCGCGGCCGGTGCCTTGCATCCCAGCGTATCCACCCTTCTCATCGAAGATGGGATAAGCGTTCCACTCCACTATCCTCGCTCCCATCGGTGTGACGTAGCGGGTAGTGAAGCCCTGTACGAGCGCCTTGCTTCTTATCATGTCTCGGAGCGCCTGGGTGACCGACTTCGCGTCCTCGGGGTGCACAAAAGCTCTAGAGTCAGTACCCAGGAGCTCCTCCCTGGGCTTTCCAAGAAACTCGCAGGCAGCGTCGTTGGCGAAGATGAGTATGCCATCCTTGTCCATTCTTACGATGATGTCACCAGTCAAGTTAGTGGTATTGATGTATTCCTTCGTCTTCGCCGCCAGAGCATTGGTCATCTCGTTGAAGTCACGGGCCAGGGAGGCTACCTCATCCGGGCCGGACACACTAGCCTTCGCTTGCAGATCGCCGGCGGTGATGGCCCTGGCGCTCGCTCGTAGGGAGGCCAACGGGCGCACCACCGACACCATGAACATTACTACCGTACCGCTGGCCACCAGGAAAGCAGCCGTGCCGAAGCCAACGAAGAGCCAGAGGGTGGTCTCTGCGATGCGGTCCGCTTCAGCCACGCGGGCAGCCAAGGCGCCCTCTTGGGTCTCAACTAACGCCTCCAGATCGCTCATCGCAGCATCGATGTCGGGCCACACTTCGGGCCAGCGGGTGCTGGCCAAGGCCAAGATCGCCTCCTGATCCCCCGCTAGGAAGAAGGGCATCGCTGCCTCGATCTCCGCCTCTACCGCATCGATTCGGTCGGTGAGGGCATCGAAATCGGCCAGGGCATCGGCATTACCGCTGGCTATCATTTCAGTGCGAGCCCGGCTCAGATCTTCCTCGAGCTCTGCCGCGGCGGCTTCGCTCCACTCGACCAGAGCCGGGTCCCTCACGAACAGGAGGGCAACAGCGGTAGCGGCCTCCAGGTAGAACCCGGCACGGGCGCGCTCCAAGGCGATAGCGGCAGCGGAAGTGTGCTCCAGACTTTTATGGCTCTGCTGGTCATCGTGAGCGCGCAGGACGGCCAGTGTGGCCAGGCTGGCCAGAAGGGCGAGGAGCACTGCGCTGGCGAAGACGGCTCGGCCTCGCGCCGATGTAAGGCTAAACATTAGCGACGCTGATCCTCCTTCATGATAGGGTCTGACCCGGACCAGTCCGCTAATGGAGATGCAGCGCCGGTTCGTTCTGGCGCTCGGGGTTCTCTGGGGGATACCCAACGAGCCCGTCGCCAGGCTTTCTGCACGGTATTAGCAGGATAGCCTCCACTTGTGCTCCTAAGCCTAAGACGCCCTTGGGAAGTCGCTGTTACAGAACGGGAACGGGCGAGCGCCCGGCCCCTGTCTTTCCATTCCGTGTTGATCGCGCTATCCTGCGTCCGTGATCGAAATCGACGGCGGCCAAGGGTCCGGTAGCGGCACCATCGTGCGCAGCGCCCTGACGCTCGCTGCCCTTCTGGGCGAGCCGCTCCACCTGTACAACATCCGCGCCAAGCGACCGAATCCCGGCCTCAGAGCCCAACACCTCACAGCGGCCCGGGCCATCGCCGAGCTGACCGAGGCTTCCTTGGAAGGGGCGACGCTGGGCTCAAGCGAGGTCCGATTTCGGCCGACGAGAGCCCCCAGGGGCGGCAGCTACTCCTGGGACATCGGCAGCGCCGGCTCCACCACCATGATGGCCATGACTCTCATCCCCCTCGCCTGCTTCGCCGACCGCCCTTGCACATTTCGGTTGAAGGGCGGCCTGTTCCAGGACTTTGCCCCCTCCGCCTATCACACGCAGCGCATCCTCCTGCCCACCCTCGCGCGCATGGGTGTCCAGGCCGAGCTGCAAATAGTACGGCCGGGCTACGTGCCCAAAGACGCCGGCATCATCGAGGTTAGCGTGAGGCCGCTAGCGGATAAGATTAGCACCCTTTCCCTGCCTCCTCGCCGCGGGCCGGTCCGACGCGTCTCCGGAGTGGCCCTATCCTCCCACCTTCAGCAGCGGCAGGTTAGCGAACGCATGGCCGTTCGCTGCGCTCAGGTCCTGGAGCGCCACGGCTATCGCGCGGAGTTCGAGCACCTGTATGACACCACGGCCGTGCAGGCCGGCGCAGCCCTGGCCGTCTTCGCCGAGACCGCGGACGGATGCCTTCTCGGTTCCGACCAGGCAGGAGCCCCTCGGCGCACCTCAGAGGCCATCGGCGAGCACGTTGCTCGCTGCTTGCTGGAGGACCTCGATAACGAAGCCTCTGTTGACCGCTATCTGGCCGACCAACTGGTCCTCTACGGCGTTCTGGCCGACGGAGTCAGCCACTACTCGGTCCCCAGCTCGACCGAGCACCTGGAGACCAACCTCTGGCTGGCCGAAACGATCCTGGGAGCGAACGTCCGACTCAGCGACCGCTCCGTCCGCATCCAGGGCATCGGCTTCGCCGCGTCTCGTTAGTCAGCTCGCGGCCGCCCTCTAGTCCTGTGACCACAAGGGGAACCGCGGTCCTCAGTCTACTTTCGGCCGGCGACGCGGTAGATGTTGGCCGGGTGCTACCACCGTCAATAGGAACAGAGCGAGCAACGACCACAGCCAAGCGTCATCGATGACTACTGGTATCGTTCCCGCTATCATGAGCGCAACGATGATCACGCCGGCGAGCCCCGCTGGTCTACCCATTCTCAGTCCCTCCTTCTCACCTGGCCCAGGGTGCGGCTCCGCTTCCTCTTGCCTGTCATCCTGCTGGTGAATCTGGCTTCGCGGCGGCATCATTGTACAAGATCGGTGTTTCCCGCACGATGCAGAGGCGTCCTCGTGCAACAACTCACCCCCTCTGAGCGTCTTAAACCGTAGAGCAGAAAGCAAAGACGGCTCCCAGCGCGCAGTGCGCAGCCGCCTAGACGAGACGAGCCCGTCGGATCCCCGATGGGTGCTCCCCAATCTCGCTTGTCGGCGCTGAGTCTCCCCTGGGCGCCCGGAGTCAAATCAGCCATTACCTATAGTCCGGAGTGCGCGGGATGCCCGCCAGTCGGGTTATGCAGAGCGTTGAGCTCGCAGGCGCTGCCCCTGGCGGGCTGTTCACGGCTCATCGCGAGCCGACCAGGCATTCCTTGCGCCGGCTCCGACGATGGAAGGAGGCAAGCAATGCCCATCTTTTTGAGCGTCGATGAGGCTCTCCAGATCGCGGAACAGGTGGAGAGGAACGGGTCTCGGTTCTATCGGCGGGCATCGCAAGGATTCGCCGAGTCGAATGCCCGGAACCTCTTGCTCGACCTGGCCATCATGGAAGATAAGCACGAGAGGGCCTTCGCTGCCCTGAGGGCAGCTTTGTCGCTGAAAGAAAGGGAGCCGATGGCGCCCGACCCCTACGACAAAGCGGTTCCGTACTTGCAGGGACTCGCAGACGGAACGCTTGTCGATGTGACGGCGGATCCCTCCGAACGGCTGACGGGCAAAGAGACGGTCGAGGAAATCCTCGAAACGGCCGTCGGGCTTGAAAAGGACTCCATCATTCTGTACCTGGGGATAAAGCGGATGATCCCGGAGGGGCTGGACAGGCACAGAATAAACGCCATTATCGAGGCGGAAATGGGCCATATCGCCCTGCTCACCAAGGAACTGGCATCCTTGAACGGCGTGAAGACGCCAGCCTGAGCGGACTTCTCAGGAGCCGGCGGCGGTCATCCTCTCAGGCTGGACCAAGGACGGGGAACACCATCGAGGTTTTGGCAACCGACAGGTGACTACTGGAAACGCACCTTCCAGATATCCTCGCAGGCCTGGCCGGTGACGAAAAAGAGGCCCTGGTCTTCGTCCCAAGCGATGCCGTTCGGCGTGCCTTCCGGGCACACCTCCGCGGGTAGCGTGTAGCGCACCACCTCCGACGGGTCCCGCTCGAGAATTCGGTAGACATACGGCGTCTGCCACTGGTTGGCCCAAATGTACGTCCCGTCGAACTCCAGTTCATTGAGCCTCTGCACGGGCTGCCCCATGTACTGGATGGCGACCTCCTTGATGATCTCGAACGTCTCAGGGTCGCGGTAGTACAGGATCGCGCTCCCATTAGAGTTGACCAGGTGGCTGTCGGTCGCCGTCAGGCCCCAGCCCTGGCCTTCATAGGTAGCGAAGAGGGTGTACGGCAGCTCGCCGTCGCGCTCGAACAGGTAGGCCTTGCCTTCCGTATAACTCAGGACGTACGTCCTGCCGAACGCTCGCACCATCCCCTCGCCGAAGAAGCCATCGCTGTTGGGGACGGACCACAGCACCGCTCCTGTTTGCCTGTCGAGCCCACGCACCCGCGACTTCTCCTCGAGCCCCGTGCTCTCCCAGAGGATGCCGTCGCTAACGACCAGGCCCTCCGTCCATGCCTTCCCCTCATGGGGTATCGACCCCAGGAGTTCGACATTGCCCTCCAGCTGAGGCGTCCCCGTCGGAACTGCGGGCGAGCTGCTGTGGCCTGCGCAGGCCGGAAGCAGGCCGGCGAACAGAATAGCCGCGGCCAGGATAGGACGATACGCACTCATGGTTCGGCTGCATTATAGGAGCGACGCCTCGTCGGAGCCAGCCAGCGAAGATAGGACCCGCCTATATCGATTGCCGAAGATGGAGAACCCGGACGAGGCTTCATCTGCTAAAATATGTTACCGGCCAAGGCTGGGAAGATGTCCAGAGGTTTAAAGATCCGTCTCCTGCAGGGAAACGTACATAGTACAGGTCGGCGGCGAAACCCGTCGATCTGTCAACGGTTGCGCTGTGGACTACGCTGACCTCCCAGACGAAGAGCTGATGGCCCGTCTGTCCTATCGGGATATGAGGGCCTTTGAAGCATTGTACGACCGGTACGAAACACTAGTGTACTCAACCGCTCTACGTGTGACGGCCGACACTCATCTGGCGGAGGACGTGGCCCAGGAGACGTTCCTGCGGCTCTGGCGTAGCCCCGATCTCTACATTCCCGAGCGGGGTCGCTTTGGCACCTGGCTGCTCAGCGCTGCACGCAACCGGGCCATCGACCACGTGCGTTCGCGGGGCAGACGGCAGAAGCGCGAAACCAGGGTCGAGGCGCCGCAGAAGGAACCGGCCGCCAGCGAGACGGCGGATCCAGCGCTCGCCGCTCAGCTTTCGGACGTGCGACGAACGGTGATGGCGGCGCTGCGGACCCTTCCAGCCGAGCAACGTCAGGCCATCGAGCTGGCCTACTACAAGGGCCATACTCAGCAGGAGATCGCCGGCCTCCTGAACCAACCGCTCGGGACTATTAAGACGCGGATCCGCCTGGGGATGCAGAAACTGAGAAAGGCCCTGGCAACCGAAGTGAAGGAGCTATAGGCGCCATGCACTGCGAAGAGATAGGGGAACTACTCGATGCCTACGCCCTAGGGGCACTCAGGCCGGAGGAGAGGGGCCCCATCGAGGAACACCTGGCGGACTGTCTAAGGTGCTGGAAGCACCTGAAAGAGTGCCAGAAAGCAGCCGCTCTGCTGGTCCTGGCCGTGCCCCTGGAGCAGCCCCGAGAGGATCTCCGCCAACGTATCATAGCCGAGGCCGTCAAGGAGGCCCGTCAGAAAGGCGACGAATCGCCGGAAGCGTAGCCCTCCAACCTCCGATGGCCTCCTCCAGTACGCCTCCCATCCCTGATAGGCCGGTCCAGACGAAGCGCACTAATCCGTCTTCATCGATGTAGGCTCTCGGTTGACCGCAGGGTGCGGTAGTGCTAAGTTTGCCGCGGGAATTGCTTAACAAGGGTTCGATGCCTTTTCTAGCGCTGCAATCAGGCAGGAACGGAGCAAGACGAGTGTCTGGCGATGGTGCCAAGAGATCGCCATCGCCAGTTCTTCTGGGAGCTTACTGATGCGCTTGCCGCTTATCCTCAGGAACTACCTCTTCTACGACCTCTTCGAGAAGGGCGCCCACAATCTGGTGACGGCCGCTGAAGTGCTGGTGGACCTGATGGAGCACTTCGATAACGTGGACATGAAGACGGCCCGCATGAAGGAACTGGAGCGTGTCGGCGACGGCATAATCCACGAGATCGTCGAACAGCTCCACAAGACCTTCGTGACACCCCTCGACCGCGAGGACATAACTGCCCTGGCTCAACACATGGACGATGTTGTGGACTACATGGAAGGGGCCACCACCGCCGTCCGCATCTACGGCATTCAGCGTCCAACGGTAGCGGCCTGCGACGGGGCTGGCCTCATCCGTCTACAGACCATTCAGGTGGAGAGAGCTATCGCCAAGCTGCGGCAGCGTTCGCAGCTCAAGGGCATGCTGGAGCAGTGCGTGGAGATCCAACGCCTAGAGAATGTGGCGGACAGCCTCTTCTTGGACGCTACGGGCAGGCTCTTCCAGGAAGAGCCCAGCCCAGTGGAGATCATCAAGTGGCGGGAGATCTACGACCAACTGGAGCGGGCTACCGATAGCTGCGAGCATGTTGCCATTGTTCTCGAGGGAATCGTTCTGAAGCATGCCTAGACCGCTCACCGTTTGTGGAGCCGACAGGAGAGGAAGCCCGCCGCTTTCTCTCTTCTTACGTTCGATGCCTCAGACACAATAATGACCGACACCTTCGCTTTCCTCGTCATCACCTTCATCATCGTTCTGGCCTTTGAGGCGGTAAACGGCTGGACGGACGCGCCCAACGCTATCGCTACCGTGATCTCCACGCGGGTAATGGCCCCCGGCGCGGCCGTGGCCATGGCCGCCTTCTTTAACCTGGTGGGAGCCCTCTCGGGCACAGCGGTGGCTACCACCATAGGCAAGGACATCATCAACCTGGACGTGGTTCCCTTGGAGGTGCTGGCAGCGGGGGCGGGAGCCGTCGTCATCTGGAGCAGCTTCGCCTTCTTTTTCGGCCTGCCCACCAGCGAGAGCCATGGACTTGTCGCCGCGTTAGCTGGCGCTGGCGTGGCTGTGGCGGGCACAGACGTCCTCCTTTGGGACGGCTGGCGCAAGGTCTTCGAGGGACTAGGAGCAGCAGTGACCGGGGGCTTCCTGGGCGGCCTAACAGCGATGCTGGCGCTCTTCTGGCTTATCCGGCGGCTCAGCCCTTCAGCCGTCAGGCGCATCTTCAGCCCGTTGCAGATGGCCTCAGCGGCCTTCATGGCCTGGAGCCACGGCACCGCCGACGGCCAGAAGTCGATCGGCGTGCTGGCCGCCGCCATCGCCATCTACGAGGGCAAGGGCGCTGAAGGATTCCATGTGCCGCTGTGGATCATTTTTCTGGCGGCCACAACCATGGCCGTGAGCACGGCGCTGGGTGGCTGGCGGATCATCCGCACTCTGGGCATGCGCCTAACTCATCTGGAGCCCGTGCATGGCTTCGCCGCTGAGACCGTGGCCGCCGCCACCTTAGCCGCTACCGCTCGCCTGGGCATCCCTCTAAGCACTACCCACACCATCGGCTCCGCTATCATGGGCGTGGGCGCAAGCAAGAGACTCTCGGCGGTGCGCTGGGGCATCGGCTACAACATCGTCGCCGCCTGGATCCTCACCTTCCCCATTTGCTTCGCCCTCGGCTGGCTGCTTGCCTTGCTCTTCCATCTGGCTGCCTAGATTCCGCCAGCTTAGGAAGCACAAGACCGCCTGCGCTGAAAGTGACGCTCAGACGACCGGTTGGGTCTACCCAGTGCGGCCAGAGGAGTGCCGAACCAGGGTCAGGAGACCCGCCAGGATAGCCACGCCGCCCAGGGCCAGTAACCCGTAGGTCGCTATCGAACCGCCACCGGCATTGGTCTGGCCCACGCCCGTAGGTGGCGGCGCCCGTGGGATGCCCACCTGGGCAGGCATAGCCTCGAGCGACGGTAAAGGCGTAGCCGTCGCTACGGGGCTAGGTGTCAGTATGGGGGTAGGAGCGAGGGTAGGAGCGAGGGTGGGCGCGATCGTCGGTCCGAGCGTAGGCGCAACCGTCGGTGCCAGCGTGGGTGCCAGCGTCGGTGCGAACGTGGGCTCGAGCATCGGTGTGCTGGTCGGCGAGGGCATCGGCGTGGGCGGGGCGACCTGCGTGGCTTCAAGGGGCACGGGCGTAGGGCAAGGGGCACCGATGCCTATCATGCCGGACAGCAATTGCTTGATGGAAATAGGAACGCCTTCCCCGTCGAGCAAGACCGGGGCCGCCAGGTCGATAGTAGTCAACCCGGACGGCGCGTCGGCAAGCAACTCGACGGTATAGCGGCCGAGCACGCCGTTGAACTCGTCCTCCGGCGCCGTGTAGTCGGACACGGTCACCATATGGGGGGAAGTCGTGTCCGGCACCGCCTCGCTGCCGTCTACGATCACGCTGCCCTCTGCAAAGCCCAGCAACATATCATGGTTTTGCGCGGTTATCTTTAGCCGCGTCGGGTCGAAGAGCAGCGAATACTCGAACCCGCCGACGCCCCGTCCGGGCGGGATCGTGAGCAGGGTGACATCGATCTCGAAGGTGTCACCGGGGTTCTTGAACTCTATGCAGAAGTGGTCCGACGTGAGCATATTGGGGCCATTGCCTGTAACATCGAGGTCTATGTGCAGGTCGGTCAGGTAGTCCTCCCCAGCGGCCTGGAGCGCGCCCAGCAACCATACTCCGGCAAGAGCCAGGAGCGACGCCGCTACAACCGCCACCGCAGCAGATACGAGTGTCCCTGGAATCGCCTTCATGGCGACGACCCTCCTTGAACTAGGCTGGCCGGAACCCTCGGCTTACGGACACTGACATCGCTCGACTAGGCCAGCGAGAGCGCCCTCAATCGAGGTAATCATATCGGAGGGACGAAAAAATTTCAATGCCTCTAGCCCTCACCCTTGGAGAGAAGACCGGGCAGAAGTTTCGCAGCGGCTCATCACCCTCCCTAATGGGCAGGAGCGCGAATCACCTGCTGAGCCGCTCTATGTAGTCCTCGACCGCCCCTTCGGCCTTAGTGCCGAACCACCAGCCGCTGGCTCTACTGCGGCGCCGCTGAGCATGACCGATGGGAGCTGATGGACCAAGAGGTCAATCCGGGGGCATCGGAATGAAGCCTTCTCGCATCAACGTTTGGGTCTGTTCACGGGCCATCTTGATCCTTGCAAAAGCACTTTCGCGGAGTTCTTTTTCAGTAAGCTTTATCCTTGCAAGTCCTTGTTCTATGGCCTTCAAGCCAACCGCTGCTGCTTCACGGGGGAACACTTCCCATTCGTCCATTG
>CAZXAF010000028.1:0-12070 GCA_964638905.1 uncultured Dehalococcoidia bacterium | reverse complement strand
CCGCGAGCCCCGCTGGGCCATCGCCTACAAGTTCCCGCCCATCCAGGCCACGACCGCGCTCCTGGCGATCGAGATCAATGTCGGGCGCACGGGAAGCCTGAACCCCTACGCTGTCCTGGAGCCGGTGCGCGTGGGCGGAGTGACCGTCAGCAAGGCTACCCTCCACAACGAGGAGGACATCCAGCGCAAGGACGTTCGGGTAGGCGATACGGTGATCGTCCAGCGGGCGGGCGATGTGATCCCCCAGGTGGTGGGGCCGGTGGTGAGCAAGCGCAGCGGTCGGGAGAAGGCCTTCGTCATGCCTGACCGCTGTCCCGTCTGCGGCACGCCGGTGGCGCGACCGGAGGGGGAAGTGATGCGCTACTGCCCGAACCCAGACTGCCCCGCCCAGGCCTTCCGCTGGCTCACCCACTTCGTGTCGCGAGGGGCCATGGACATCGAAGGGCTGGGCGAGTCCTGGTGCTACGTCCTCCTGCAGAAAGGCCTTGTCAAGGACCCCGGCGACATCTACTCGCTGACCAAGGAGCAACTGGTGCCCCTGAAGCACATGGGGGAGACGAGCGCCGAGAATGTGCTGAACGCCATAGAGGCGAGCAAGGACCGACCGCTGGGGCGCCTGATCTTCGCGCTGGGCATCCGCCACGTGGGCAGCGAGATGGCGACGCTTTTGGCCAACCAGTTCGGCAGCATCGACGCTCTGGCCCAGGCCAGCGTGGAAGAGTTGACGGCCATCCCCACCGTCGGGCCGAGGATCGCCGAGAGCGTCCATCAGTACTTCCGCGATGCCCACAACGTGCGGGTGATCGATAAGCTGCGGCGCGCGGGCGTGCGCATGGCCGAGGAAGTAGCGCCCGCTCCAGCCGCAGGGCCGCTGGCCGGCCTGACGTTCGTCCTCACGGGCACGCTGGCATCCATACCCCGCAGCAAAGCCGAGGAGCTCATCAGGCAGCTCGGCGGCGCTGCCACCGATAGCGTGACCAAGAAGACGGACTACCTGGTGGTGGGCGAATCGCCTGGCACCAAGCTCCAAAAGGCCGAGCGATACGGCACGAAACTCCTAAGCGAGCAGGAGTTGCTGGAGCTGTTGCGCCAGCACGGAGCCTTGTGAAGGCTTGGAACCTCTGCTGCCAGATTTGTACCAGAGCGAGCAGGTTTGCAGTTGCCTGTCCCTCCTTGCCCTCTTTTGCTAAGATTAGTGAATGTTCTATAATGCAGCAAGCGGCCACCCTTGAGGCGGATAGGTGTGGTGTGGCTTGAGGGAGGCTCTCCACGCTGGGGTGAGAATGAGGGGAAAGGTTGTTTAACCCGCTGAACACCCTATTTGGTCTATTTTCCCACGACATCGCTGTTGACCTGGGCACGGCCAACACGATGGTGCTGGTGCGTGGCCGCGGCATCATCATCGATGAGCCCTCAGTGGTGGCCATCGACCGCATCAACAAGAAGATTTTGGCCATCGGCAGCGAGGCCAAACGGATGGTGGGACGCACCCCTGCAGACATCGTCGCCGTGCGCCCTCTCAAGGACGGCGTCATCTCCGACTTCGCCGTCACCGAGCGCATGGTCCACTACTTCATTCGGGCCGTGCACGACCACTTCAGCCTGGGCCTGCCGCGGCCGCGAGTGGCTGTCGGCATCCCCAGCGGCGTCACCGAGGTGGAGAAGAGAGCGGTCCACGATGCCATTCTCAACGCCGGTGCCCGTGCGGCCTTCCTGGTAGAGGAGCCAATGGCGGCGGCCATCGGGGCCGGGCTGCCGGTCATGGAGCCCGCCGGCTCGATGATCGTGGACATCGGCGGCGGCACCACCGAGGTGGCGGTCATCTCCCTGGGCGGCATCGTGGTGAGCACCTCCATCCGGGTGGCCGGCGACGAGATAGACCAGGAGATCGTCACCTACGCTCGCCAGGTGCACAACATGCTCATCGGCGAGCGTATGGCCGAGGAGGTGAAGATGGAGGTGGGCTCGGCAGCACCGCTGGACAGGGAGACGATGGTCGTTTTCAGAGGCCGCGACCTGGCCACCGGCTTACCCAAGGCGGTAGAGGTAAGCAGCGTGGAGATCCGCGATGCCATCTCCGGCTCGGTGGGCATCATCGTGGAAGCGGTCCGCTCCACCATCGAGATCACGCCGCCGGAGCTGGTGGCCGACATCATGACCAGGGGCATCGTGCTCGCTGGCGGTGGTGCCCTTCTGCGCGGACTGGACCGGCGTCTGGCCAACGAGACCAAGTTCCCTGTCTATGTCGCCGAGGACCCCCTCAGCTGCGTGGTGAGGGGCACTGCCGAAATGCTGGAGGAGGCGGAGATACTGGCTAAGGTGCAGGCGCGCCTGACCACCCGTCGAGGACCGCGCTAGCACATTGGCTTTGGCTAGACATGCGGACGCTTGTTTGGCTGGTGGTTGTTGGCCTCTTAGCCCTTCTGGGTATTGCCCTCTCTCAGCAAGGCGCCCTCGACCCACTCAGAAACGTCGCTCTCACTGTGGCTTCTCCCTTCCAACGGGGCTTGCGCGCCGCCGCCTCGCCAGCCGCCGACTTCCTGGACAACGTCGCTAAACGCCAGGACCTGGAGGATGAGAATCGTCTGCTGCGCCAGCAGATCGAGGAGCTTACGGCCGAGATCGCCCGCCTGAAGGAGTCCGAGTTCACGGCCGCCGACCTGGCAGCGCTGGCTGAGGTGGAGAACAGCCGGCCGGATGACGAGTTCCTGGTGGCCCGTGTTATCGCTAGAGACCCCAGCAACCTCAAGGAGCGCCTGGCTATCGACCGCGGCAGCGACGACGGCGTCGCCGAGGGGATGGTGGTGATGAGCGAGGGGGCGAGCCTGGTGGGAGTGGTATCGAAGGCTCTGAGCGACTTCGCCTGGGTCACGCTGATCACCGATCCCAACAGCAACATCAACGCCATGATGCTCGAGTCGCGCGCACAAGGAGTCGTGAGTGGCAGCCTCAACGGTGGGCTGCACATGGACCTCATTCCCCAGGACGCGGAGGTCGAGCCAGGGAACACCGTGGCCACATCGGGCCTGGGCGGCAACTTCCCCCAGGCCTTGCTCATCGGCCAGGTGACATCGGTGCGCGGGGAACCACAGGACGTTTTCAAGACGGCCGAAGTCGAGCCGGCGGCCAGCCTTTCTCGCCTGGAGAACGTGCTGGTTCTGACCAGCTTCAAAGCGGCCCGCCTGACAAGCCCATGAGGTATCTTCTGTTCGTACCCCTAATTCTGTTCGCGGCCATCGCTCAGGTGGCCGCCGCTCCCTACTTCCCCCTGCTCGGGGTGACAGCCAATCCCCTGCTGGTGCTGCTCGTGTGCTGGGCGATGGTGCGCGGACCCGAGGAGACGATGGCCCTCATCCCTGTGGCCGGCATCTTCAAGGACCTGATCACCACCGATCCCGTGGGCGTCTCCATCCTCGCCTTTCTGCCCATCGTGCCTCTGGCCGCCATCCGCGAGCGCCGACCGACGGAGAGCGAGTTTTTGCCCACCCTAGCGGTAGTGTCTGCGGCATCGTTATCCTATTATCTGATATATATGATCGTGCTGACGGCCGTGGGAGATGGGCCGCCCTGGCTGCAAAGCCCGGTGCGGGTTATCCTGCCAGCGGCGCTGTTCAACGCCCTAATCACGCCCATCCTCTATCTGCCCGTCCGCTGGGCCACGACGCTGGCGGAGATGGCAAGGCCGAGCATGAGCGTCCCAGGCTAGGAGAGAGATGAACTTTTCCGGTGGTGGCCAGCGCTGGCGCTCGCAAAAGCCCAAACGAAGGGAAGACGCCTACAACCCCGGGCGGAAGTTCCTCTTTCTCCACATACTGATCGTTCTCCTGTTTGCCATCCTGACGATCCAACTGGTGCGAATGCAGGTCATCGAGGGCGATGACTACCGAGCGCAGGCGGAGAACAACCGCCTGCGGGAGCTGCAGATCCTGCCCGCACGTGGCCTCATCTACGACCGCAACTACAATCTCGACCAGCCGCTGGTGGAAAACGTGGCCAAGTTCTCAGCGGTCATCGTGCCCGCCGACCTGCCGGCGAAGGAGGAGGCGACCGTTTTCGCCCGCCTGGAGGAGCTGCTGGGCATACCAGCCCAAGAGATAGCCAAACAGGTGAGGGAAAAGCGAGAGGACGGCAATCCCTACGAGCCGCTGGTCATCAAGGATGAACTAGACCGGGACACGGCTCTGGTGCTCGATGAGCTCAGCCCCCACCTGCCCGGAGTCGACCTTCAGATTGAGGCCCGCCGCAACTACCTCGACGGCGAGCTGATGTCCCACATCCTGGGCTATGTGGGCCCCATCTCGGCCGAAGAGTACGCAGACCTGAAGAACGACGGCTACATCCTTAACGACCAGTTAGGCAAGACGGGGATAGAACTAGTCTACGAGGACATTCTGCGAGGAGAGCCAGGGAAGAAGCTGGCGGAGGTGGACGCCAGCGGTCGTGAGCAAGACGTCCTGGACTCGCTGCCCAGCGAGCCCGGCCAGAACGTGGTGCTGACCATAGACCTGGAACTCCAGAAGAAAACCGCTGAGATCTTGAACCAGTTCAAGGGAGCCTCCGATACGGCAGCGGCAGTGGTGATGGACGTGCGTACGGGTGAGGTCCTGTCGATGGTGTCCCTGCCCACCTATGACAATAACCTCTTCTCTGGGACCCTCAGCCAGGAGGAACTGGATGCCCTTCTGAACGAACCGGGCAAGCCTCTGGTGAACCACGCCATCGCCGAGATGTACGCACCGGGCAGCACCTTCAAGACGATCAACGGATCGGCCGCCCTTCAGGAGGGGGTGGCTAACCCCGGCACCACCATCGTTAGCCACGGCTACATCACCGTGCCTAACCAGTACGACCCCAACGTTGTGTACGTGTTCCGCGACTGGGCTGCCCTGGGCGCCCTCGATTTCTACGGGGGTATCTCCATGTCCTCCGACGTGTACTTCTACTACCTGGCCGGCGGCAAGCAGGACGAGGGCTTCCAGGGCCTAGGCGAGGAGAGACTGGCCCGCTACGCTCGCTCCTTCGGCCTGGGCGAACCGACGGGGATCGACCTGGCCGGGGAATCGGCAGGCCTGGTGCCCGACGCCAAGTGGAAGGAGCAGAACGTCGGCGAGATGTGGTACGTGGGCGACACCTACAACTTCGGCATCGGTCAGGGCTACCTGACGGTGACGCCCCTTCAGCTCTTGGACGCCATCACGGCCATCGCCAACGGCGGCGAGCTGCTGCGGCCGCACCTGGTGAAGGAGATTCGCGATTCTCACGGCAACGTAGTGAGCGCCTCCCAGAAGGAGGTGCGACGACTGCTGCCGGTGGCCCAGGAGAACCTGGCCGTCGTGCGGGAGGGCATGCGCCGGTCGGTGGCTGAAGGAGTGGCCAGCAGCGCTCAGGTGGCCGGATTGGCAATAGCTGGCAAGACCGGCTCGGCCGAGTTCGGGTCGCCGCGAGCGGACGGAACCTACGAGACGCATGGCTGGTTCGTGGGCTTCGCCCCCTACGATGACCCGGAGATAGCGGTGGTCGTGTTCGTGGACAAAGGAAGCGGCTTCATCAATGCTGCCCCCGCTGCCGGTCGCATCTTCGACTACTACTTCAACCAGCGCTATGTAGCCGAGCAGGAGGCGTCCTAGATGATCTACTGGCGTGCCGTTCGCCACTTCGACCCGTGGATCGTGCTCGCTGGCCTGGCCCTGACCAGCTTCGGCGCTATCCTGATCTACAGCGCCTCGCTTACCAGCTACCCCGATGGCATTCAGGGGCTAGCTCATCCGGCCGTGCGCCACCTGACATTCGCCGCCATGGGCCTGGTGGTCGTGGGCGCATTGGCCTGGCTGGACTACCGCTTCCTGGGGCAGATCACGCCCACCCTCTACGCCGTAGCGATCGTCCTGCTGGTGGGCGTCCTGGTGATGGGAACCGAGACCTACGGTGCCCAGCGATGGCTGAACTTTGCAGGGCTATCGATCCAGGCATCGGAGGTAGCCAAGCTGCTGGTGATCATCGTCCTGGCCAAGTACCTGGCCGACCGCCAGACGGAGATAGGAGACCTGCGGACCTTCCTGGGCTCTCTGGCCATCGTGGTCGTGCCCACAGGGCTTGTCTTCCTCGAGCCCGACCTGGGCACGGCGATCATCTTCGGCGCGGCCTGGCTGGGCATGGTGGCGGTGGCGGGCGTTCGCCCCCAGCACCTGCTGGCCTTCCTGGCCACCCTGGCGCTGTCCACTCCCTTCGTCGTGGTGGGCCTGATGGGAGACTACCAGCGAGAGCGCATCGCCAACTTCCTCAATCCAGGGCTCGACCCCCTGGGCGGCGGCTTTAACATTATCCAGGCGGCGATCAGCGTGGGCTCGGGCGGTCTCTTCGGCAAGGGGCTCACCGAGGGGTCACAGACCCAGCTGGACTACCTGCAAACGCCCACTCGCGACTACATCTTCAGCGTGCTGGGCGAAGAGTTAGGGCTGGTGGGAGCACTGCTGCTGTTCGCCCTGTTTACCTTACTGCTGTTCCGCGGACTGAGAGCGGCAAGCCTGGCCCGCGACCCCTTCGGCCGCCTCATCGCCACCGGCATCGTGATCATGATCGTGTTCCAGGTGTTCATCAATGTGGGGGTGAACATCCGCCTGCTGCCGGTAACCGGCATTCCCCTGCCCTTTATCAGCGAGGGGGGAAGCTCCATCCTGATGTTATTTGTGGCCCTGGGCCTTTTAGAGAGCATCCTCTTACGCCACAAGCAGATCGAGTTCTAAGATGCACTTCCTGTTCGTCTACATCGACCTCACAGCGCAGAAAAACCGCAAGGGTGAGCTCGTCTGCACCCCCGGCGGCTGGTTCCAGGAAGGCATCGCCTCCATCGCCGCCTGCCTGCGCCAGGCGGGCCATAAGGTGGGCCTGTACCACATGGTGAACCCGGTGGGGCACGATGCGTTTGTCAAAGCCATTCGCCGGCACGCGCCGGATGTTGCCGGCTTCAGCGTGTATAGCGCTACCTTCCCGATGAGTAGCCGCTACGCCCGCTGGGCCAAGGAGGCGGGCGTACCCCTGGTTGTGGCCGGCGGCGTGCATGCCATGATGATGCCCGAACAGACACTCGCCGACGGATTCGATATCGCCTGCATCGGCGAAGGCGAGCGCCCGATGGTCGAGCTGTGCGATCGCTTGCAGCGCGAGGAGGACATCACCACCGTCCCGAGCCTGCACGTCAAGACCGGGAACGGCATCGTCGCCAATCCCACGGCGCCCCTCTCTGAAGACCTCGATGAGCTTCCCTATCCCTACTTCGACCTGTTCGACTTCCGCCGCCTGGTGTCGTCCCAGACGTACACCGGCCTGGCGCGGATCAGCCGCGGCTGTCCCTATAGCTGCACCTATTGCTGCAATCGCCAGATCCGGGCTCTTTATCCCAACCCGCGATCCTACGTGAGGACGCGCAGTCCGGCGGGGGCCATCGGCTACGTGAAAGCACTGCGTTCCGCCTATCCCCAGATGCGCTATGTCAACTTCATGGACGACATCCTTCACCCTGACGAGGCGTGGCTGGAAGAGTTCGCGCCGATGTACAAGCGAGAGATAGGCCTGCCCTTCCTCGCTCAACACCGGCCGGGGCTGCTGACCGAGCGCAGCGCCTCCCTTCTCCGCGATGCCGGCTGCTACGAACTCCACTTCGGGCTGGAGTCCGGTAGCCAGGAGATGCGGCGAAAGATCCTGAAGCGGGGCAACATCAGCGACGACCAGATAATCGAGACATTCCGTCTGTGCAAGAAGTACGACATCACCACCGGCGCCTACAACATGATCGGCCTCCCCTTTGAGACGATGTCCATGGCCCTGGAGACGATCAAGCTGAACGCCGTCGTCGCTCCGAACAGGGTATTCAACCCGATCTTCACGCCCTACCCGGGGACCGAGTTGCATCGCGTGGCTGCCGAGGCGGGCCTTGTGCCCGAACAGCCCGACTACGAGACGGAGGTCATAGTCGACAACCCGCGCTTCCGTCCCAAGCAGGTGCTGTTCGTGCGGGCCTACTTCAAGCCTTTCGTGGATGCGTACAGGCTGGCGCGCCGCCTGCCCAGACTGACGAGACGGCCCGTGGAGGCGATGCTGGACAGGGTTCTCCTGTTCCCGTTCCTGCCCTACGGCCTACTCACCCGTGCTGGCGAAGGCTGGATGGACTTCCAGGCCGGCGTGAAGGCGTTCGTGCGGCAGCGCTTCCCCTGGCTCTACCTGCGCCTACGAGACCGACTGACGGGCAAGAGGATAGTCCGTCCTACGGAGTGACCCTCCGCTCACCCTGAGCTTGTCGAAGGGTCAGCCCTACCGCCCCCACCGCCTCCTGGCGTACCAGGCACCAGCGGTCAGGCAGACCAGGGCCACGGCCGCGAGGACAGTGGGGACGGCGTAGTTGTGAGCCGACGATCCGGAGACATCGGGGAGGGCCGCTATGCCGCCGACGGGTGGCGCAAGCGTAGGCGTGGGCGCCTCGTTGGTGTGCTCGGTAGTATAGAAAATGTCATCGTCCGCGCCGATGGTGCCGCCAAGGGTATCCTCCGACCACCAGACCACCAGCCAGTTGCCCCCGCCGTCGGTCGTCACTTGCGGGCGCAGGTCATGCGCCGAGTCCGTGGCGGCGTTGGTGTTGAGCGCTGCCGGAGCGGTCCAGCTGGCCGCGCCGTCCGTCGAGCGGGAGAATAGGATGTCGTCGTCCGTCCCGATCGTGCCGCCCAGGGTATCCCAGGAATCCCAGGCCGCCAGCCAGTTACCGCTGCCGTCGGTCGTCACCTGCAGGTAATGGTCACCTCCCGAGTCGCTGTCGGCGTTGGTGTTGAGAGGGGCGGGAGGAGTCCAGGTAGCTCCGTTGTCCGTGGAGCGGGAGAACAGGATGTCGTAGTCTGTGCCGATGGTGCCACCAAGAGGCTCATTCGACCACCAGGCTGCCACCCAGATGCCCCCACGGTCGGTTGTCACCTGAGGCTGGTAGTCACTCCCCGAGTCGGTGGAAGCGTTGGTGTTGAGGGCGACGGGAGGCGTCCAGCTTGCGCCATCGTCCGTCGAGCGGGACACCAGGACATCGTAGTCCGTCCCGATGGTGCCGCTCAGGCTATCATCGGAACGCCAGACCGCCAGCCAGTTGCCCCCGCCGTCGGTCGTCAACTGGACGCGCACGTCATCCCCCGAGTCTGTGGGGGCGTTGGTGTTGAGGGCAGCGGGAGGCGTCCAGGTGACGCCATTGTCCGTCGAGCGGGAGACCAGGATATCGTGGTCGCCGCCGATGGTGCCCCCCAGGTCATCATCAGAGTTCCAGACCGTCACCCAGATGCCCTCACCGTCGGTCGTCAACTGGGGGCGCCAGTCATCGCCCGAGTCTGTGGCGGCGTTGGTGTTAAGAGCGACGGGAGGCGTCCAGATGACGCCGTTGTCCGTGGAGCGGGATACCAGGATGTCGTCGTCCGGCCCGATGGTGCCGCCCAGGGTGTCGTGGGACCACCAGACCACCAGCCAATTGCCCTCGCCGTCGGTCGTCACTCGCGGGTCCCAGTCGTAGCCTGCGTCGGTGGCGGCGTTGGTGTTCAGAGCGACGGGAGCTGTCCAGCTCGCCCCGTTGTCCGTGGAGCGAGCCACCAGGATGTCGCCATCCGTCCCGATGGTCTCATCCAGGCTATCCCTGGAATCCCACACGGCGACCCAGTGGCCCTCGCTGTCGGTCGCCACTTGAGCGTCCCAGTCATCCCTCAGATCAGTCCCGGCGTTGGTGTTGAGGGGAGCGGGCGCAGTCCAGGTGGCGGCGGGGCCGGCCCCAGCGTGCGGCCAATCAAGCGCCGACCACGCCAGCGGGACGAGGACAGTAACCAGAACGACGGCCAGGGCGAATCGCTTTATGGCTTGCCACCTTTCCCCAGGCCGGCGCTTCCGAATGGCGGCTACGAACGCGTGTGCGGCTCCGTCATCATATCTGAGAGCGGAGATTATGTCAATGCCCTCAGGGGATGACACCCCCATCCTTGAGAGCCCCGATCCTGTCCCAATCGTAGCCCAGCTCCAGCAGGATCTCCTCGGTGTGCTGACCCAGCTCCGGTGCGTATCCCTGCGGCTGCCAAGGAGTGCCGTAGAAGTCCGCCGGCGTGGCCACCCCCCCGATCGGTCCCTCTATCCCGGGCACCTCAACAAAAGCGCCGGCCTCCTTGGCTACCGGGTCGTCCACCACCTCGGTGACAGAGTTCACGGGCGCCCACCACACGTTCTCCCTATCGAAGGCTTGGCCCCACTCGTCGAGGCTCTTGGTGGCAAACAGCTTGTCCAGTTCCTCTACGAGCGCGGAAGCGTTGATGCTGCGAAGGCCGATTTCGGCGAAACGAGGTTCTTCCAGCAGATCCTCGCGGCCGATGGCCCGGCAAAGGTCCGGCCAGTGGCGATCGGCCTGGAGCAGGAGGAGCCAGAACCAACGACCGTCGCCCGCCTGGTAGCAGTCCACGAGGGGGTTGAGGGCGTGATACCGGTCATAGGGTCGCACCGCGAACTTGAAACGCAGCGCCATGCTGACATCCGATCCGACGGTATAGACGCCTGCTCGGATAAGAGAGACCGCTACTCGCTGGCCCTCGCCGGTACGAGAGCGGGCCAAAAGGGCGGCGCAAATTGCCCCTGCCGCGCTGCAGCCGGCCACGTGGTCGCCCATGCCGACGCGCTGGTGAGGCAGCTGCGCCCCCTCCGGCGTTAGCAGGGAAACAACGCCGGCCCGTGCCCAGAATGCACCGATGTCATAGGCCGCTCGATCTCGGTCGGGCCCATCAGGGCTGTAGCCGGTCACCTGGCAATAGACCAGCCCTCGATTCGTTTCGCGTAGCTCCTCGTAGGTCAGGCCGGCCGCCTCAAGGAACCTGGGCCGCACGTTGGTCACCAAGACATCAGCCCGATCGATGAGAGCCCGGGCGATGGCGCGCCCCTCCTCGGTCTCCAGATCCAAGGCGATACTCCGCTTGCCCCGGTTGTCCAGCTCGAACGCAGGATTGGCGGGAAGGGACCAGCCGACTGCTGACGTAGCCAGACCTCGAAGTGGGTCGCCGTTCGGCGGCTCGATCTTGATTACCTCTGCTCCCCAGTCGCAAAGGATGCAGGCGGTGGAAGGGCCAGCGACCCAGAGACCGATCTCAACAACGCGTATTCCTTCCAGCGGACCAGGCATGAGTGCACCCCTCCTGTACTGGCGGTTCGGTTCGGTTGCCCGTCAGGAGCTCACCGACGGGGACACTATAGCAAAGAGGGAAGTTGTTCCCAACTTCCCTCTATCCTTCGTTGTTGACGAATAGCCCTTAGGCCAGGGCTGGCGCCGAGACGTTAATCAGGATGATCTTCTCATCCTGCACATCGATGCGGACGGTGTCGCCGGAATGGAAGCGTCCCTCCAGCAGAGCCTCCGACAGGCGGTCCTCCACCTCGTTCTGGATGATCCGCCGCAGGGGACGGGCGCCGAACACCGGGTCGAAGCCCTTCTCGCCGATCCAGTCCTTGGCAACATCGGTCATGTCCAGGGTGATGCTCTTGAGAGCAAGCTGCTCCTCGATCTGCCGTATCTCCAGCTCCACGATCTGGCGGATGTGGTCGCGGGAGAGGGCGTGGAAGACCACAGTGGCATCCACCCGGTTCAGGAACTCCGGCCGGAAGACGTTCTTCATGGCCGTGAGCACCTTGTCCTTCATCTTTTTGTACTGCTCTTCCGTCGTCTTGGCATCTTCCGTCTTGGTGGAGAAGCCCAGCGCTGTCTCCTTGCGGATGAGATCGGAGCCCACGTTGCTGGTCATGATGATGACTGTGTTGCGGAAGTCCACCCGCCTCCCCTTGGCATCGGTCAGGTGGCCATCGTCGAAGATCTGGAGGAGCATGTTGAAGACCTCAGGGTGGGCCTTCTCGATCTCGTCCAAAAGGATTAGACAGTAGGACTTTCGGCGTACCGTATCGGTAAGTTGGCCGGCGTCATCGTAGCCCACATAGCCCGGCGGCGCCCCGATGAGACGCGAGATGTTGTGGCGCTCCATGAACTCGGACATGTCCAGCTTGATCATGGCGTCTTCGCTGCCGAACA
>CAZXAF010000027.1:0-12153 GCA_964638905.1 uncultured Dehalococcoidia bacterium | reverse complement strand
ACCTCAGCCCCTTCGCCGGTCAGAAGATCCTCCTGCGCTTCGAGTACATCACCGATGAGGCCGTGAACCTCGACGGCTGGGCCATCGACGACATCGCCATCCCCGAGCTGGACTTCTTCGACGATGCCGAGGAAGACCACCGCTGGCAGGCCCAGGGCTTCCAGCGGCTGGAGGAATCCTTGCCCCAGCGGTTCATCGTCCAGGTCATAGAGATAGGCGAAAGCACCAGCGTGCGGGCGCTGCCTCTGGACGAGGCTAACCAGGGCGAGGTCCGCCTGTCGGGCTTCGGGTCGACCCTGTACAGGGCGGTCATCGTCGTCGCTGCTGCCACCGATGGCACCAGACAGGCCGCGCCCTATCGCTATTCGCTCCGCGCTGCCCAGCCGTGAGCCCTTGCCTGCCGGCCAACTCGTAGGTATGATGAGACGCGTCATGATCATTGCCGTCATCGGCGGGGAGGAAGCTTCGGCCGAGGTGGACCGCCTGGCCGAAGAGGTGGGTCGCCTGCTGGCCAGGCGGGGCTGCACCGTCGTCTGCGGTGGCGGCAGTGGGGTCATGGAGGCGGTCTGTCGGGGCGCTCGCGCCGAAGGCGGCCACACCATCGGCATCCTTCCCGGCCACAACGTCGCCGAGTTTCCCCCCAACGAGTACGTTGAGTTCCCTATCTTCACCGGCCTGGGATTCGCCCGCAACTCGATGGTCGCCCTCTCCGGCCAAGCGGTGATCGCCATCGACGGCTCCTACGGCACGCTGACGGAGATCGCCTACGCCCTCATCTACGAGGTGCCCATCGTCGGGCTCGATACCTGGGAGTTCTCCTACCCCGGCCACGACGCCGAACGGGTGATGCGGGCCGAAGACGCCGCGGATGCGGTAGAGAAAGCGATCGCCGCCGCTGAGAAGCGGTTCAGCCGCTAGTGTGAGGTGAAGCCGTGGAGATCGATAGCATAGAAGCACGAGAGATCCTCGACTCCCGCGGCAATCCCACCCTGGAGGTGGAGGTGGTGCTGATCGAGGGGACGGTGGGAGTGGCCGCAGTTCCCTCGGGCGCCAGCACCGGCGCTCACGAGGTGCTGGAGCTGCGCGACGGTGACGCCGATCGCTACGGCGGCAAGGGCGTCCTCAAGGCAGCAGCCAACGTCAGCCAGGAGATCGCTGACACAGTGGGGGGGATGTCCTGCCTGGACCAGGCGGCCATCGACGATGCCCTGAACCTTCTGGACGGTACACCCAACAAGAGCCGCCTGGGAGCGAACGCCATCCTGGGCGTCTCGCTGGCGGTGGCCCACGCCGCTGCCAGCTACCTGAACCTGCCCCTCTATCGATATCTGGGCGGCCCGACGGCACGCACCCTGCCAGTGCCTTTCTTCAATATTATCAATGGCGGCAGGCATGCCCCCGGAGGCACGGACATCCAGGAGTTCATGGTCGTGCCGGTGGGAGCCAAGACCTTCGGCGATGCCCTGCGCATGGGGGCAGATCTCTACCATTCCCTCCACAAAGTACTGGCCGACAAGAAATTGCCTACGACCGTCGGCGACGAGGGCGGCTTCGCGCCTCCCCTACCCAGGAACGAGGAGGCGATAAGCCTCCTGCTGGCGGCCATCGAGGCGGCCGGCTATCGGGCGGGCGAGGACGTGGCCATCGCCATCGACGCCGCCGCCAGCGAGTACTATCACGATGGCCAGTACGTCTTCGCTCGCGAGGGGCGCAGGTTCAAGGACGCCGATGAGATGGTGGCCTTCTGGCAGGACTGGTGTAACCGCTATCCCATCGTCAGCATCGAGGACGGCATGGCCCAGGACGACTGGACGGGCTGGTGGAAGCTGACGGCGGAACTGGGGCAGAAGGTGCAGATCGTGGGCGACGACCTGCTGGTAACCAACGTGGAGCGCATCCAGAAGGGCATCCGCGAGGGAGCAGCCAACGCTGTGCTCATCAAGCCCAACCAGATCGGGACGCTGACGGAGACCCTGGCGGCCATCGATACGGCCAAGGGCGGTGGCTGGCGGGCGATGATCTCCCATCGCAGCGGCGAGACGGAGGACACGACGATAGCCGACCTGGCGGTGGCCACCGGCTGCGGCCAGATCAAGAGCGGCGCCCCCGCCCGCGGCGAGCGGACAGCCAAGTACAACCGCCTGCTTCGCATCGAGGAGGAACTGGGGCCGGCAGCGAGGTTCCCCGGACGGGAAGCGCTGAGGTAGACACGGCTTGACAACATGTCGGGGCCATTCCGCGGGTTGAAACCCGCGGCTTCCCTGGGTCAAGAATTCGGTGCTGCGGGATTTATCCTGCAGGGCCGGGAAGTTCATCCATCAACGGGAAACTGGTTATGGAGACGGTTGCCTCTTGCCAGAGCGCCGATTATCTGCTAATAAGTGGAGCATGAATCGGATCCTTTTGGCCGTTCAGCTTGGTGCAGTGTGCTTCTGCCTTCTGCTGATGGCTGCATGTGGGGACGACGAGGAAACGCCCACGCCAGCAACATCTCCCCAGGCTACGACGCCCACTGAGGACGGCACCCCGATTCCAGCCACGGTGTCCGGCATCAGCACGAGGGGGGAGGAGGTTGAAAGGCTGGCAAACGAGGTTGAGCAGCAGGTCACTTGGGAAGACGGCACAACCCACAAGGGAAGTATCTCCGATCTGGTGTTCGAGACCTTCGGCAAGCCCGATGCCGGTCATGGTCACCGGGTGGTAGCTCGCTGGCTGGGCGATTCTAGCTGGCAGGTCACTATCTTCATGCGGGTTGTCGATTACTCGACCGATCCGTCAACGGAATACAGCCTGCAAGGCGAGTTCTACTACGACGAGGAGAAGGCTGAGTTCACGGCCGCCAACGGCAGGGGCCTATTTGCCCTGACCGGCCAAAACCCGTGCGAAGCTGATCCGTCGGATCCCATCTACTGCCCGCTGGACAAGGAATTGGAAGGTCCCTAGCGCCGTCTGGCTGACAATCGGTGCGCCGCCGCTGTCCCTTGAGACGCCATAAACCCATCGGGGAGACAGCCAGTAGCAGGGAGGTAAGCGCAAATGAGTAGAGGAGGCCGCTGCGTCATCGAGATGAAGGCGTTTGTGGCCCTGCTCGCTATCCTGGTAGCCATCCTGGTGGTTGCCCCCGCCTGCGGGGACAACGGCGAAGAGCCCAGCCCTTCGTCCACGGTCGTGACCACGCCGACACCAACGCCGAGCCCTTCGTCGGGGTTCCCCTTCCAATTCGAGGGCCCGATAGGCATCGACCTGACCACATTCGGTGTCTTCTTCGAGCAGGGCGAGACTATCCAACTGGCCATAAACATCGCCGCCCAAGAGCCCACGACCCTCTACTACCGCACCAGCCAGCGCTACGACCTAGCAGTCATCGATTCCCAGGGCCAGGAGATATGGCGCTGGTCGCTGGATCGCGCTTTCGCCCAGATCACAGGGGAGGAGTCGCTGGACGCTGGCGAGATGCTTTCCTTTGATGAGAAGTGGGACCAGCGGGGCAACGATGGCCAGCAGGTGCCAGTTGACAACTACGAGATAGTAGCGGAAAGCTCCCACTGCGACGCCAACTACGAGAACTGCGGCCAGTTGACCACTTCTGCCACCATCCAAATACGCCCATCGGAGGAAGCGCCCTAGGGCGCATCGACGACTAGAGTAAGGGCTTTTCTCCTCAGCCAACGTAACTAACCCCCGCAACAGGCGTCTTTGGAATTGGCATGGATAACAGCCTGGCCGTTGCGTTAGCCGGGTTGGCGACCGTCGCTGTAACCGGTCAATGGCTATCCGATAGGTTCGTGAAGCCCGTACCAGATGGCAGAAAGTCGTGCCTAGAGCCAGCTGTTGGCGTACCTTTGCTGGCTATTGTGCGTTGTGTAAGCCGAGGGCAAAAGGAGAGGCTCCTTTCGCCCCCATGGCCTCATGTCTGAAAGCCCAAAGGCCGCTGAGAGGATCGGATCGATGAGAACGAAACTGGCCAGTCTAGCGTTGGCCGGAGTGGTGTTAGCCCTGACAGCATCAGCAGGGAGCGTTCTGGACAGAGGCTACAGCCTGGCCCAAGAGACCTTGACTATCGGCGTGGACGCTGACCCCACAGGCAACACAGCGACCTCTCTTGGCTCTATCACTCCGTGCCTATCCGTGAGCAATGGCGACACCTTCCAAGTCGACATCTTCGTCGCGGGGGTCAACGACCTTCTGGCCTGGGAAACGTACCTTTTCTATGACACGTCGATCATCAACATCGTCGACCGGGACGTCTCCATGTTCCAGGCGGCGAACAGCGGCAGCAACGTGTTCGACGCATCTGAAGGCCTGCCCGACATCGACGGTCAGTACGGTATCGCCGCAGTTGACCTTGCAGACCCACCCTCACCTGATAGCGGCTCGGGCGTCCTGGCCAGACTCACCCTCGAGGCGATCGGAACTGGAGTGAGCCCGCTCAGCCTATCTGCCACCGATATCGATGGTGACGGCACGATGGACCTCGGCCCCTGGCTGAGAGACCTCGAGGCTGAACCCATCTCCGATTCAAACGGGGACATCTTCTTCGATGGGCCGATTGCCAACGCGGAGATCAGGGTAGGGGACAACTGCCCGGATGTCACACCGGAGCCGCTGCCCTCGCCCACGCTCTCCCCATCGTCGCCCACACCAGAGCCGTCGCCCTCGTCGAGCCCCGAGACAACCGCCACGCCAACGGAGGCACCACCGACCACGGCGACAGCTAGCCCAACGGCCACAGTCACCGCAGCCAGCCCAACGGCCACTGCCCCTGCGAACGGCGGAGAGACATCCTCCGACAACGGCCCCCCCTGGATAATCGCCTACATAGGCGGCGCCCTGGCAGCTGTGCTCCTGATCGGAGCCGCCCTGCTTGTTATTAGGATGCGTGGTGCCAGATAGAGAAGAGGACGGGCGGTGGTGAAGATTAAGCTGCTGGTAGTGACGCTGGCCGCTTGCCTGTCGGCAGCCGCTCTCGCCGGATGGATTCTGGCCGGTGGAGAGCAGGCCACCCAGGCGAGCCCAGATACCAGCATCGGCGTAGACACCGCCATAACCGGCAACGGGAACACCTATCTGGGCTCCCGCGAGCCGTGCATCGAGGTCAGCCCGGGCGACGTGTTCGACATCGACATCACCGTCGAGAATGTGTCCGATCTCTGGGACTGGAAGCTTGGCCTGAAGTACGACCCCGCAATAATCGATGTCGTTAACAGAGACGTCTACATGTTCCTGGACGCCATGAGCGGAAGCCAGGTCGAAGATCACTCACTTGGAAAACGAGAGTCGCCGGGGGCGCTGACAACGTATGTGCTTGAAGGAAAAGACCTGGTTGAAAGTGCCCGCGAGAGTGGCAGCGGAGTGCTGGCAAGGCTGACCATCAGGGCCGTGGGAGCGGGCACAAGTCCGGCGTCACTCGGAGCGCAGCCGGAGCTGTGGGTTGATGGGCTGCAGCGCATCTTGCCCAGCGGCGACGACATCCTCTCCGGCCAAATAGCCGTCGATCGGAGCTGCGAGCCGGACAGCGACAACGATGGCTGGCCTGATAGCACCGACAATTGCCCGCAGGTACCCAACATCGAGCAGTACGACGCCGACAAAGACGGGCTGGGCGATGATTGCGACGATGATGATGACAACGACACCGTGCTGGACGTCGATGACAACTGCCCTGAGGATATTAACCCCGACCAGGCAGACTCCGATGGCGACGGACTGGGCGACGCCTGCGACAAGGATGCCGACAACGACACTGTGCCCGACAGTATCGACAACTGCCCGCTGGTCCCCAACCCGAACCAGGCCGACTCCGACAGCGACGGCGCGGGCAACGCCTGCGACGCCAACGATGACAACGACGGGCTCACCGACGCCGAGGAGATAGCCTGCGGCTCCAACCCCCTCGACGCCAACAGCACCTGCGAGGTTTGCGACGGCCTGGACAACGACCTCGACACCATCGCCGACGAGGGCTTCCCCGACGCGGACGGCGACGGCAAGGCCAACTGCGTCGATGACGATGACGACGGCGACACCATCGCCGATGCCGCCGACAACTGCCCGCTCCAATCGAACCCCGACCAGGCCGACAGGGACGGTGATGGCTTCGGCGACGAGTGCTCGGATGATGACGACGGGGATACCCTGATCGACGCCCTGGACAACTGCCCCGATGTCGCTAACCCCGACCAGGCGGACAGCGACGGCGACGGCGCGGGCGACGCTTGCGACACCGACGCCGACAGCGACTCCATCCCGGACGGAGAGGACAACTGTCCGCTGCTGATGAACGCCGACCAAACGGACACCGATGGCGACGGCGCGGGCGATGCTTGCGACGCCGACGATGACAACGACACCATTGTGGACACCGACGACAACTGCCCCCTGGTCCCAAACGCGGACCAGGCCGACTCCAACGGCGACGGCGTGGGCGACGCCTGTCCTCCCTCCGCCGACCCCTCACCCACTCCCACCCCCACATCCACACCACCCCCTCCTAGCATGGCCTGGATCTACTCCTGCTACCTGGGCACATCACAGTCCACCGAGGACGCCCTCGCGGGCATTAGCGGCGATGTCCTCGCCGCCTACCGGCTGATCCCGCAGGGGGGCGGCTATGACAGGTGGCTTCCGGGCAGAACGGATGCCAGCTCCCTGAACGTGGTCAATCCCTACGACGCCTTGTTCCTCCTCGTGGCCGGCGACGCCACCTGGCCTCAGGAACCGGAGGGACAAGCTCCTACTAGCGCCAATCTTGTCTACGGCTGGAATAGCGTGTGCTATACGGGCCAGACGAAGGACGCCGCGACGGCAACAGAGGGTATTGCGGGCCAGTTCTTGATAGCTTACACTCTGTCCCCAGGCCAGGTCTGGAAGCGATTCGTCCCTGGTAGGACGGAGCCAGAGATCAGCACACTCGGCCAGTTGGAGTCCTTCACCCCTGCGTTCATCCTGGTCACAGAGCAAGGCGGTGCTCTCTGGTCGTTTGCCCCCTAGGCTTGGCCGGCAAGCCCTCAGCTTCCCGACAGTTATGGCGGCCGAATCAACTGCGTTGACGGAAGCCAAACGTACGGTGTATGAACTAGCTAGCCGACGTCTGCACGGATCAACGACAGGCGTGGCGAGCGTCGATCGATTCCAGCGGCGAGGCCTGCCCGAAGGCTACCAGCGCCGGGGGAATCGCCTGTTGGCAGGAGCGAGGATGATGAATGCTCTTTGGAAGGCGAGTGCCGTAGCGGGGTTATCGCTGTTGTTGGTCTTGCTTAGCTGCGGCGACGGGGGTGGTGTTCCCACCATCGTCGTTGATAGCACCGCCGACACCAATAGCCGCGATGGCCTGGTGACTTTGAGGGAAGCCATCTCACTGGCCACCGGCGAACTGGTCGTGGCTGACCTTGATTCGGAGGAGGCCGACAACGTCAGCAGACAGCCCGGGGCCGACTCCAGCGATACGATCACCTTTGATCCTTCCGTGTTTCCGGCAGCGGACGGCGACACCATCACCCTGGCCGATTCCCTACCGCCTCTCAGCACCGGCACCGATATCATCGATGGCTTCGAGGCCGGCGTGATCATCGACGGGGTCGATTACAAGTTTGAGTGCATCGTAATTAGCTCCAACGACAACGCTCTGAAGGGTTTGCAGATCAAGAACTGCCTTGTGGGGGTGATGATCAATACCGGCGCCCAGGGCAACGTGATCGGAGGCCCAGCGGAGGGAGAAGGCAACATTATCTCCGGCAACGACGAAGGCATAATAATCGGCGGCGCGGGCGCCGACAACAACGTGGTGAAGGGTAACCTCATAGGCATCGACGCCAGCGACACGCCGGTCCTGAACAGCCGCAACGGTGTGCATATCCTTCCGGAAGCGGAAGGGAACCTCATCGGCGGCACGGAGCCCGGCGACCGCAACATCATCTCGGGCAACACAGGCGTGGGAATAACGATCAGGGGCAGCGCCAACATCGTCCAGGGGAACTACATCGGCACCGACACCAGCGGCACTGCGGCTATACCCAACGGGATGGAAGGAATATGGATCGCGCCCGGCGCGAAAGACAACATCATCGGCGGCAGCAGCGCCGAGGAGCGGAACGTCATCTCTGGGAACGACCTGTTTGGCCTGAACATCTCCGGGAAGGGTGCTACCGGCAATGTGGTGAAGGGAAACTACGTAGGCGTCGACGCCACTGGCAGCGCTGAATTGCGTAATCGTCACGGCCTGGTTATCAGCGACGGCCCCCAGAACAACATCATCGGCGGCTCTGCCCCCGGCGAGGGCAACGTCATCGCGGCCAATGGCACCGGGCTGCTCATCCGCAGGGAGGGCACCAGCGGCAACATCATTATCGGCAACTACATAGGGACAGACGCCAGCGGCAGCGAGCCGATGGGCAATGCCGAAGGCATATGGATCCTCCAGAGTGCCTATGACAACACCATCGGCGGGACCGGCGCCGGCGAGGGCAACATCATCACGGCCAACAGCGTCTCCGGCGTGCACGTGGACGGTTCAGACACCGTGGGCAACACGATTCGCGGCAACTCTATTCACTCCAACGGCCAGCAGGGCATCCTGACCACGGAAGGCGGCAACAAAGAGCTGGAACCTCCTACCATCACCGATGCTAGCCCAGTACGCGGCAGCGCCTGCCCCAACTGCACTGTGGACATCTACTCGGATTCGGGCGCTGAAGGAGAGTTCTACGAGGGCTCGGTGGTAGCCGGCGACGATGGTAGCTTCACCTTCGAGGGCAGCGTTTCAGGCCCCAACATCACTGCCACTGCCACCGATGGCGACGGCAATACCTCTGCCTTCTCCTGGCCGCTGATAGCAGGGGCTCAATGATAGCCGCAGAATATCCTCGGGGTCGCGCAATTCAGAGGGAAGTCGCCGTCCACTAGCGACGGCCTGCTCCAATCCCCAGCCTTAGTCGCACTTGCTTCCGATAATGGGCTTGTAGAGCAGAGCGTCCAGTATGTTCACGGTGCCGTCCGTGTTCAGGTCGTAGCGGCGGTCGTAGGGCCTGGGCGCCAGCTTGGGCTTGTAGAGCAACGCATCCAGGATGTTCACCTTCTTGTCGTTGTTGACGTCCGGCGGCCAAGCATCCTCATCAGGATTGTCGGGGCAGGGATTGAACGGGTCAGTACCCATGAATACCTCAACGACGTCGGCATATCCGTCTCCATCGCTGTCGTTGCCGCCGTCGGTGCCACCGTCCGCCAGACTTCGCACATTCACCAGCCCGAAGCCGTACAGGCTGTCCCTTCCGGCGGTTCCCAGGTCGTCCGCCGTCTCCTGAAGCCACAGGCGTGCTTCGTCATTGACCCTGCCATTTGCATTGCCGTCCGATATGCCACTGGCCAAGACGAGAGCAGCCGCTCCCACCACGTGAGGCGAAGCCAGAGACGTACCGCTGGCCCAGGCATAGCCACCGCCGGGGTAGGTCGTCCTCACATACACGCCCGGCGCGGCAATCTCCACCGCCGAGCCCGTACTGGAGAAGCAAGCCCTGCTGTCTGACTGGTCAGTAGCCGCAACGGCTATGACCTCGTCGAACTTGGCGGGATATTGCACCGTGTCGCCGATAGGAGGGCAAGTGTCCTCGTTGCCGGCAGCAGCAACCAGAACCAATCCCGCCTCATAAGCGTTGGCGATCGCGGTATGCAAGCTCGATGAGTAGTAGGGGGAGCCAAAGCTCATGTTAGCGACATCCATGTCGTTGTTCACGGCCCAGTTGAGAGCGGCAATGATATCGCTGCTCCAGCCTGAGCCATCCGCGCCCAGCACCTTTAGCGCATACAACTGCGCTTCGGGCGCCACGCCTACCACGCCGCTGCTGTTATCCTCGGCTGCCACTACCCCTGCCACCAGTGTGCCGTGATAGTGATCGTCAAAGGGGTCGGCATCGCCATTGACGAAATCGTAGCCGCCGGCGTAGTTGCCATTCAGATCCGAATGCCCGTAGTCTATGCCGGTGTCCAGAATGGCAACCTTGATGCCCTCCCCTGAGTTTACGGGGTGAACGTCGCCAGCGCCGATCTGCTTCACTCCCCAGGAGTTGTCCAGCTCGGTATCTAGCAGCCGAACCAGCTGATCCTCTTCTACCATCGCCACGCCCGGCGCGGCCCGAAGGGAAGCCAGGGCTCCACGGGGGAGCTCCGCGGCGATAGCCGGCAGAAGATCATACCTGTAGCGGACGATCCCGCCCAGGCTGCGGACCGATATCTCCTGGCTGGCGCTGGGTCGCTGATGGAAGGTAACGATAACCCGCACAGGCGACGAGGACTCGGCAGTAGCGCCCCATGACCATAGGCCCAGGCCCACTGCAATCACCAGAAGAAATAGAATGCGCTTCACTTGATCCCCAAGATACACCAAATGTGCAACTTTATGTCCACTAAAGAGGACGCGTCACCAATCACGGGCGTTACATCTAGCGTCGCTGCACTCCCTTGCTGCGTTGTCAGCGTGTACGACGCATCCTCCCCCGAGTCCCCCAATGCACCACGTCATGAACCATCTTACCACGTAGCGCAATGTCGCCTGGCCATTCAATATAGGCAGGTCTTCGTGTATTCTTGGAGTATGACCGCTCCGGGCTTTGATGGCGAAGGACGCGAAGAGAAGAGAAACGCAATGAATCGTACCTCGTCAACTGCGGGCGCGCGGCCCTTTCTGCCCTCGCTCCTGCTGGTGTTTCTTTTGCTGGCTACCAGTTCCTGCGGCGGCACAGGTGAACCTGCCGCCGAATCCCCAACGCCCCCACAGGCCTCACCGACCGAGGAGCCTTTGTCCCCAGCGGCTGATGGGAGACTAGCCTTCATCGCTGAAAAGGACGGCACCTCGGATGTCTACGTCCTGGATGTCGAGGGTGGGGAACCTACACCATTGACTGAAGGTCTGCTCAGCCAGTGGCCACGCTGGTCGCCCGATGGCCAACGCCTGGCCTTCTTAAGCATGCCGCCGGAGGAAAGTATTCTAGGCCAGAATGGCGAACTGGTGGTGATCTCCGCCGACGGCGCTGAGCAGCAGACGATCGCCGCGAAGAGCAAGATGGAGATATACTCCCCTCCTGTGGAGTGGTCTCCCGATGGACGAAAGATCGTCTGGGAGAGTGGGGATCGCTCTGACGATGTGCTCGCAGGAATCAATGCCATAGACCTGGATACTGGAGAGCTTGTTGAGTTGGCCCCGGGATACCCTGGCTCTATGCCTGCTTGGTCGCCGGACGGCCTATCGATCGCCTTCGTGTCCTACAAGGACGATAAGTCATCCGAAACCGACATCTACATCATGGACGCCGACGGCTCCAATGTTCGCCTTCTTGCCCACAAAGACGGGATAGATCTATCACCAAAATGGTCGCCAGACGGAAGCCGTATCGTCTGGTGGGTGCGGAATACGGAAAGCGACACCCGTGAATTGTTTATGGCCGATGTTGACGAGGGCAAAGTGAGAGAATTGGGCAGCGGCTCCCGTCCAGCCTGGTCACCTGACGGCAGACACATAGCCCTTCTGAACGTAGAAGAAGAAAACAACGTCGATATCTTCGTCTTGGACATCGATAGCGGCGAGCGACTCAACGTAACGGATGACGCTGCGCGAGATATGTGGCTCACCTGGTCGCCAGACGGCAAGAGGATTGCCTTCGTTTCCGAGCGGGACAACCCCCAAGGCGATATCTACGTAGTGAACGCTGACGGCAGCAACCTGCAACGCCTGACCGATGATGATTCCACCGAGGCAATGATTGCCTGGTCGTCACGCTAGCGGCCTAGTAACGGCAGGGTTCAACAAGAGCCTGGAACCGAGCGAGGTTGCGTCGCTCTGGGCAAAGCGTATGATGACCTGGGTGTTAGGTTGATGTAGCCGGCATGGCTCTGGAGGAAGTGCAATGTCGATGTCTTGGAGCCGTCGAGTAGGCTTCCCGATAGCACTAATAGTCGCTTCCATCCCGCTAGTCCTTTTGCCAGCCTGCGGCAAAGAGGGGGAGGAAGCCGTCCTGTCTCCCACTCCGGCAACGGCAACCATCGAGCCGACACCCTCGCCCTCTGTCCAACTTCCAAGCGGCCTTATCGCCTTTACGTCCAGCCGCGGTGAGAGCGAGGACATCTACATCATGAATGCCGACGGCTCAGGCGTTGTCCAACTCA
>CAZXAF010000026.1:0-12248 GCA_964638905.1 uncultured Dehalococcoidia bacterium | reverse complement strand
AGGAGATACCGACCCTCCGCCAGAACTGCGATTCCCAGCGCCTGGTGATGTGGGCAGCGGGCTCCGGCGACTTCTACCAGATCCACTACGACAAGGACTTCGCCCAGGGCAATAAGCTGCCCGACCGCATCGTCCACGGCGCCCTCAAACACGCCCTGCTGGGCCGCCTGCTCCACGAGTGGGTAAGCGACCAAGGCCGGGTCAAGCGGGTGGCCTGTCAGTATCGCGGCATGGATATGGTCAATGAGGATGTCATCTGCCACGGCCGCGTCACCAAGAAGTACCAGCAGGACGGCGAGAACATCGTCGAACTGGAGGTCTGGACCGAGGACCCCAAGGGACAGAAGACAACGCCGGGCACCGGCGTTGTGTCCCTGCCCTCGCGAGGATAGTAGGTGGAATAGCAGATGGGCATGCTAGAGGGAAAGATCATAATCGTTACCGGCGCCGGTCGCGGCATCGGTCGCGGCGTGGCCGAGCTAGCGGCGGCGGAAGGGGCCAAGGTGGTTGTGAACGATGCCGGCGTGGCCGTCGACGGCAGCGGCAGCGATAAGGCCCCCGCCGACGAGGTGGTGGAAGCCATCCGAAGCCGCGGCGGCACTGCCGTCGCCAACTACGAGAGCGTGGCCTCCATGCAGGGCGGCGAGAAGATCATCCAGACCGCCCTGGACAATTTCGGCCGCCTCGACTGCCTGATCAACGTCGCCGGCATCCTCCGCGACCGCATGATCTTCAACATGAGCGAGGAGGAGTGGGACACCGTCATCGCCGTGCATCTCAAGGGTCACTTCGCCTGCACCAAGCCGGCAGCCGCCCTTATGCGTAAACAGCGCTACGGCCGCATTATCAACTTCTCCTCCATCTCCGGCCTGTGGGGCAACGTCGGCCAGGCCAACTACGGCGCGGCCAAGTCAGGCACCGCCGGCTTCACCCGCGTGGTGGCCCGTGACCTCGGCCGCTATGGCGTAACCTGCAACTGCATCGTCCCCCGCGCCCTGACCAGGATGACGGGCGATCTACCGAAAGGGCCCTCGCAAGATCGCGTTGTCGGCCGCGGGATAGAAGCATGGCCGCCCGACCACATCGCCCCTATGACCTGTTATCTGGCCACTGACCAAACCTGGAACATCAACGGCCAGATCTTCCTCGTCTACGGGAGCACAGTGGCCATCCTCGCCCATCCCCTGCCACAGCGGACCATCTTCAAGCAGGGGATGTGGACCACGGACGAGCTGATAGAGATGGTGCCCCAGATGATGGAGGGCATTACCAATCCCGCGCCACCCCCCGAAGATATTGAGGTACCCGGCCGACCTGCGGGAGAGGCCCAGCCAGCCTCCTAAGGAAAGAGAGCCGATGTAGCATGGCAAACTTGCTCAAGGGTAGAAATGCTGTGGTGACCGGCGCCGGTCGAGGCATCGGTCGGAGCGTAGCCATTGCCCTGGCAGCTGAAGGCGCCAAGGTGGTGGTCAACGACCCCGGAGTGGCCACAGACGGCACCGGCTCCGACAAGGCGCCCGCTGACGAGGTAGTGGAGGCTATTCGTAGGCAGGGAGGCACCGCCATCCCCAACTATGACACGGTAGCCACCGTCGAGGGCGGCGAGAACATGATCAAGGCCTGTGTGGACAACTTCGGCCGCCTCGACTGCCTGATCAACGTCGCCGGCATCCTCCGCGATCGCATGGTCTTCAACATGAGCGAGGAGGAGTGGGACGCCGTTATCTCTGTCCACCTCAAGGGCCATTACTGCACCATCAAGCCGGCCTCGGTGCTCATGCGCCAGCAGCGCTACGGCCGCATCGTCAATTTCTCCTCTAGCTCCGGCCTGAGGGGCAACACGGGCCAGGCCAACTACGGCGCAGCCAAAGCAGGCATCGCCGGGCTCACCCGCGTGGTGGCCCGCGACCTCGGCCGCTATGGTGTGACCTGCAACTGCATCGCCCCCACGGCTATCACCCGCATGACGGCCAGCGTGCCCGATGCGGCGGTAGCCGTTCGCGCTCAGAGCGGCGTCGCTCAAACCGACCTTCGATCGGCAGGCGCCGGGGAGACGATGGCGCCCGAGCACATAGCCCCGATGGTCGTCTATCTGTGCACTGACCAAGCCTGGAACATCAACGGCCAGATCTTCCACGTGAGCGGCGGCAAAATAGCACTGGCCGCCACCGAAACGCCGGTCCACAGCATCATCAAGAACGGTAAGTGGACTCTGGAAGAGCTTGCCCAAGTCGTACCAACGCAGTTGGTGTACGACATCGCCAATCCCGCCGCGCCGCCAGAGGATCTGGACCTTCCCGGCCGTCCGGCCAAACCCAAAGAGCAGGGTTAGCACATACAGAGAACAGAGAAGGCGGACGGTAACCCCGGCCCGCCGTCCGGTCGTGTTCTTCCTACCGACCCGCCACCCGCTCCGGCTGCTGTAGTGTCTCCATCAGCAGGAAGTTGCGGCCGTCGCGCCGCACCTGGCCGCGAGGGACGAAACCCGCCTTCTGGAAGCAACGCTGAGCGCGCACGTTCCAGTCGAGCGTGTGAAGGAACACCCGCCGCAGGCCCTTCTCCCTGAACACCAGCCTCACTAGAGCCCGCACGGCATCGCTCCCGTAGCCCTGGCTCCAGTAGCGGCGGTCGCCGATGGTGATGCCCAGTTCGGCCTCGCCCATCGCTTCCCTCAGGTTGTAGTACATGACATTGCCGATGTGACGACCGCTTTCGTCCTCGATGGCGTAGGCGCGCCGGGCGGGATCGGGATAGCGGAGCTGAGCGAGCAAAGAGACCCGGAAGTCGGAGAAGGAGAGACGCAGGGGCGGCACAGCGTCATAGCCGGCCAGCTCCTCGCTGCTGCGCCAGCCATAGTCGTCCTTAGCGTCCGACAGGCGCTTGCAGCGCAGGATAACCTTGCGGCCGCGAGCAGCCACATCGTCGACGGGCGTGTTCACGATTGCTCTCCCTGCCCCTCGATGAGAGCCGCCGCCTTGCGCACAACATTCGCTTCGTTGACATAGCTCAGGGTCTTACAGGCCTCCTCCAGCGGGAACCAGTCAACCCTATCGTACTCCAAATCGTGGTCCTCAAAGCTACCGTCGGTGGGGATCATCAGATAGTGATGCACGAACTTATGGTAACGCACACCCTCGCGGGCGAACCAGTACTCGATGGCGCCGATCTTGGCCTCGATGGCTACCCGCAGGCCCGTCTCCTCATTCACCTCTCGTACAGCCGTTTCCTCCAGGGTCTCGTTGGCGTCGGGCGTTCCCTTGGGGAGCCCCCATATGCCCTCGCTCGTGCGGCCGCAGAGCACCACCTCGATGCCCTCTTGCCCCCGCCGGTAGACCACGCCTCCGGCTGAGACAACCTGCTCCACTGGCAACTTCTTGGGTGATGCGCCCTTGGCCATCTAGGGTCAGAAGCCGAAAGAAAGAGGATCCTCGGCCATATCAACCATCGAGAGGGCCTCCTCCACCGCCTCTCGCGTGCTATCTGAAGGGTGGTCCAGATAGCGCAGGAGAACGGACCTGGCATCGGGGCCGCCGATCTCCCCCAGGGCAGCGATGGTGACCTCCCTCACCTCGGCGTCTTCGTCTTCCAGGAGAGGCGCCAGACGGGGGACCGCCGCCTCGTCAGCCATTGAGCCGCAGGCCAGAGCCGCCTCATAGCGCGTCTCGGCGTCTTCGCTCTCCAGTTCGCGGAAGAGGGCAGGCAGCCAAGAAGGGTCGCAGCTACGACCCATGGCGTGGATGCCGCTTATCCTAAGGCGATGGTTCTTGCTCCTGTAGGCCCTGTCGATAGCCTCCCGGACCCAAGGCTGATCACAGGCGCCGATGGCTTCCAGAGCCCTGCCCTGCACCTCCGGGTCTTGGCCGGAGTCGTCAATGGCCCGGTGCAGGACCTCTTCCACCCGCCGGAAGTAACGCTCGGGCAGGGAGCCGAGCTCCCACTGGACAACAAAACGGCCCAGAGACGAAGCCGCTTCCGCCCTTACCGTCACATTGTCATCCGATTGGAGAATCCTGATGAGAGGGTCGATAAGGTCGCGCTGGTCGTACTCCCACAGGCCACGGACGGCAACCGCTCTCACCTCGGCATCGGCGTCAGAAAGGCAGGCCAGAAAGACAGCGTCGAAGTTGAGCTCAACGTTGTCGTCGGCCAACTCCACTAGCTGACGCACCACCTGCCGACGACGTCCGTCCCGAATCTGAGGCCAGACACCCAGGAAGGCCTCTCCCTGCTCGCCATCCAAATGGGAGAGCTGCACCAGCCTCACCGCTTTCAGCGGCTGGCCTTCGTTTTTCAGGTCGGCCAGATACTCCCGAAAGGTAGCCATCTCCCTACTTACATTTTATGAAATGGCCGCGCCCTTTGTGGAGGCCTCTGGACGCGTTTTTCTCCTCCCCTGCCTACCTTCGGCTCCGTACCAGCGAGCAGTCGCTGGAAGTTCTCCCGATGCTGATACAGCACCAGGGCCAGCGCAATGCCCCCGAATATGGCGAAGGCGTAAGGAACGATGCCGGCCATGGCCATCCCCAGGAAAGTAGCTGCTCCCATAAGAACGGTGGTTATCGACATGAGAGACATGTAGCGGAAAGTGAGAACAATGGCCAGCGCCACGGCCAGCAGGCCGGGGACGGTCAGGGGGAAGAAGAGCATGGCAGCGAACCCCCCGTAGGCTGCAGCCACCCCTTTGCCGCCCTTGAAGCCCAGGTACACTGGCCAGTCGTGGCCGATGATAGCCGCCACCGCCGTCACCACCTGCAGGTTGTGAGCCGTGTTCTCTCCATCATACGGCTCGAAGATGTACCAGATGGCCAGGACGGGCACATACACCTTGAGGACGTCGGCCAAGAGAACCATGAGAGCCGGCAGAAACCCCATGATGCGCAGGACATTGGCGGTACCTGTCGCCCCACTGCCGTATTCGCGAATATCGATGCCTCGGGTGAGCTTACCCGCCAGCCAGCCGCTGGGAATGGCCCCCATCAGGTAGCCCGCCACGCCGACAACGACGTACTGCCAGACCATGCCCTACGCCTCGCTCCGACCGCGGAAGACCAGCTTGACAGCCGTTCCCTGGAAGCCGAAAGCCCTGCGGATCGAGTTCTCCAGGTAACGTCGATAGGAGTAGTGGAGGAGAGAAGGCTCGTTGACAAAGAACACGAAGGTTGGCGGCCGTGTTTGGGCCTGGGTCACATAGAGCATCTTCAGCCGCTGCCCCCGAACGGACGGAGGGCCATGAGCAGCCACGGCCTTGCGCATCACGGCATTCAGTTCAGCCGTAGCTATCCGCTGATCGCGAGTTGCCCCCGCTGCCATCGCGGCATCGAGCAGTTCCCCGATGCCCGTGCCCTCCTTAGCCGAAACGAAACACAAAGAAGCCCAGGGGAGAAAGCGCAGACGAGCCCGCACGGTCTTGACGAAGGCCGCCCGCGTCTCGCCGTCGCTGGGCATGAGGTCCCACTTGTTGACGGCCACCACCAGGCCCTTGACCGCCTCGACCACGTAGCCGGCGATGTGAGCATCCTGAGCGGTGAGCCCCTCGCTCGCATCGGTCACCAGAAGAGCCACATCGCCCCTATCGATGGCCTCCTGAGCGCGCAGAACGCTGTGCTTCTCCACACCGCCTTGAATGCGCCCGCGCCTACGGATGCCGGCTGTGTCTACGAGCACCAGGTCCTGCTGGCCATAGTGAAAGGTTATGTCTATAGCATCACGGGTGGTCCCCGGCTCCTCGCTGACGATCACCCGCTCCTGGCCCAGAATAGCGTTGAGAAGCAGCGACTTGCCAACGTTCGGCCGGCCGACGATGGCCAGCCGCAGGCCGGCAGGAGCGGCCGCCACCCCTCCGGCAGGAAGAAGCGGAATCAGCCGATCCATCAGCTCGGGCAGACCCAGGCCGTGGTATGCGCTCACAGGGATAGGATCGCCCAGGGCCAGCTCGTAGAACTCCAATGCCGCCTCTCGCCGGGCCTCATTGTCGGCCTTGTTGGCTACCAGAACCAGCGGCTTGGCCGTCCGCCGCAGGAGATCGGCGATCTCCAGGTCGGTGGCGGTGAGGCCATCGCGGCTGTCCACCACCAGGACGATGACATCGGCCTCGGCCAAGGCCACCTCCACCTGCCGCTTGACCAGAGGGACGTAGCCCTCCTCGCCGCTGGGGTCCAGGCCACCGGTATCGATCAGGGTGAACACCTGCTCCCCCCACTCGACATCGGCGTAGAGGCGGTCGCGGGTGGTACCGGGGATGTCCTCCACCAAAGCCTTGCGCGAGCCGATCAGCCTGTTGAATAGGGCTGACTTACCCACATTGGGTCGACCAATGATGGCTACAAGAGGCTTCTGGGTTGCCGCCAGCCCCTTACCCTGACCAGGCTCCTCGGTCAGAGGGCTAGCCTCCCTCATGGCGCTGACTCCACCACCACCTCCACCGAAGTGGGCGATATGTCGGCCACCTCCAGTCCGGTGGGTGCCTTCACCTGCGGCTCCAATCGGTGGGTGCCCGCACCCAGGCCCGTCAAGTCAACGCTGATCGTCACCTGATCGGGCGAGACATTTCGCAGCGTCGGCAGCTCACCCTGGAGCGTCACCTGCACCAGGGAGGTGACACTCACCACCCTCAGGTCGCTGGCCAGACCCTTCCACTGGGGCGCCACCCCGAAGGTAGCCTCCCCCTCGCCGGGAGCGATGCGTACCCGCACGGTGACGGTGCCCGCTCCGCTCACGGTAATGCCAGGGGGCAACCCCGTCAGGTAAACGATGCGACTCACGTCGCTGGTGGCACCCGTAATATCGATGTCTTCAGTCACGACGAAGCTAACGACAGTGAGGAGCTCCAGCGGGCCGAGAAGGGTTACGCTGACCGGATCCACCTCCACCGCCGTCACGTTGTAGCCAGCGGCCGGGCTGCCCTCCAGTGAAGGGCTGACCACCACCAGACGGCTGAACCGCTTCTGCTCCACCGTTATTTCCACGTCGACAGTGCTGGGATCGAGGGTAACCCCCTCCACGATGAATCCGCTCTCGTCACGGGGCACCAGGGAATACGTCTGCCGGACGTCAGCGGTCGCCCCCGACAGGTCAACCTCGGCCACAGCCACTGACACGCGGCTCACCAGTTCCTCGGGGCCGGATACCACTACCTGGTTAGGATCCACGCTTGGTTCGGAGGGCTCATACCCCATGGGAGGCATTCCCACCAAGTCCAGCGATACAGGCACGACCTGGCTGACCAGCGGCTTCAACTCGACGCGCACGGTGCCTGCCGGCGCCCCGGCGGCGTGCAACGTGGGTATGACCTCGATGATGCGCACGTTGCTGCGCTCGAGCAGTACCTCGGCCTTCACCTCCACGTCTTGGCTACCTATCTGCGCCCCCAGGAGGTTCACGGTCGCCCTGAAGTCGCTGGCTGTGAGCTCGTCCCACAGCTTATCGTCCGCCTCGATACGCAGGGCCACGTCGCCAAGGGTAGCACCGAGGGTAAGGCCCTCGGGCATGTTGACCGGCTCCAAGGAGATGTCCACCGGGAACACCCCCACGCGCGCAGGGTGCTCGGTATCGGTGATGATCAGCCAAACGCCGAAGGCTAATCCCACCGATAGGACGGCAAGACCGAGGTTGTGCCGCAATGACCCGACGGTCGCCGCGAAGACCGTTTGACTTAGCCTGAGGAACTCTCGCACTAGGCGCGCCAAGGCAGCTACCTCACAGTGTCGTCACAATATAAGACCAAAGATCGCTCTGCCGCTCATCGCCAGAAGCGCGCCAGGCCACGAGAGCTACCGCGCTCTCGCTCCCAGGCAGCGCTGAACAGGCTTCGGAGGATAGCCCTCAGGCGCGGCTTTTCCAACTGGGAGATCATCCGTCCGTTGGCCGCTACCGAGATATCGCCCCTTTCCTCCGAGACCACAACAGCTACCGCATCCGTTCTCTCGCTGATGCCCAAGGCCGCCCGATGGCGGGTGCCCATGTGGCCATGACCCACTCTGTCCGAGAGGGGAAGAGTACAGCCGGCGGCCACCACCCGATCGCCGCGGATGATCAGCGCTCCGTCGTGGAGAGGGGAATTGGGATAGAAGATGCCTTCCACGAGCTCCACAGAGGGACTGGCATCCAGCCGCACGCCCGTATCGGCGTAGTCCTCCAGCCCCGTCTCCTGCTCCAGCACGATCAGGGCGCCGTGGCGCCGCTCCGATAGGTTCTCCGAAGCCTCGACCACCGCCTCCAGAACCCTGTCGTAGGCGGGAAAGAAGACTCGTCCCAAGCGGCCGGTGCGCCCCACTCGCGCCAGAAAGCGCCGTATCTCCGGCTGGAAGATGACGGGGATGGCGATCAACAGGGCCGGGAAGGAGTTACGTACCAACCAGTCGAGAACCGTAAGCTCGAAAAGCCTCACCAGAAAGAAGGCCACTGCCAGGAGGATGACAATGCCCCTTGCCAGGTAGACGGCGGTGGTTCCCCGCATGAGCAAGAGGACGACATAGATGATGCCAGCGATGATCAGGATATCGATAATGCTGGCAGGGCCGAACTCGCCGAGAGCATCCTCGATCCCATTGATCAATCCGCTCATGTCCCCTAAGCCCCCTCTCCGCCCAGGATAAGGGCCAGAACGGCTTTCTGAGCATGCAGCCTGTTCTCAGCCTGGTCAAACACCACCGACTGCGGCCCCTCGATTACCTCGTCCGCTATCTCCTCGCCGCGATGGGCGGGCAGATCATGCATCACAATGGCATCGGGCGAGGCCAGGGCCAGCAGCTCGGCACTCACCTGATAGCCGTCGAAGGCACGCCCCCGCTCCGCCACCTCCTTCTCCTGCCCCATGCTCGTCCAAACATCAGTGTACACGACATCGGCACCGCGAACCGCCTCTTCAGGCGACTGGACACAGACAATCGCCGCCCCCGAACCAACGGCGAGACGCTCCGCCTTGTCCACGACCGCGCTGGACACGCCGTAGCCTTTGGGCGATGCGAGGCGAAAGTCCATTCCCACCAAGGCCGATGCCAACATCAGCGAGCGGGCAACGTTGTTGCCATCGCCCACGAAGGAGAGGACAAGGCCCTGCCAGCGGCCTTTCTCCTCGTAGATCGTCAAAAGATCAGCCAGAGCCTGACAGGGATGCTCGCCGTCGGAGAGGGCATTGATCACCGGCACACCGGCCCAGCGCGCCAGTTCCTCCACCGTCTCATGCTTGAAGGTGCGGGCAGCGATGGCGTCCACGTAGCGACCGAGAACGCGCGCCACGTCCGCCACCGGCTCTCGCTGGCCCAGGCCTACCTCCGCCGGCGATAGGTAAAGGGCGTAGCCGCCTAGCTGCCGCATCGCCACGTCGAAGCTCACGCGCGTACGCAGCGATGGCTTCTCGAACAGGAGGGCCAGGGTCCGCCCCACCAGCAGAGGCGAGGAGCGACCGTTCTTCATCGCCAGGGCAGTATCAACCACCCGCCGGATCTCCTGCGGAGACAGATCAGCAATAGACACAAGGTCCCGGCCGCGCAACGCCCAGAACCCCTCCTTCCCTGACATAGCTAGTATAGCATGGGCAGCAGAACTTTCAATTTGCCCAGGAAAAAGTGGCTTCGAGCACTTCGTTCCCCTGGATGTATAGAAGCACGGGGACATCAAACGCTACGAGCGTTAGGGCGAAAAAGCAGGGGCGGGCAGAGAGCCCTTAGTGGAACCGCGGCTGCCGCTTCTCCAGGAAGGCCCTGACCCCCTCGGCGTGTTCCGGCGAGCGCCGGCAGACATCGAGGATTCGCGCCTCCGAGGCCTCGGCGCCAGCCAGATCGGAGAGCAGCCCCCGGTGCAAGGACTCCTTCACCAGCCCCAGGGTAAGGGTTGGCCCATCGGCCAGGCTCGTCGCCAGAGACATCGCCTCCGGCATCAGTTCCTCGTGGGGCAGCACCTTACTCACCAGCCCTATGTCCAGGGCCTCCTGGGCGTCGATGATCTTAGCGAGAAGGGACAGCTCTTTGGCCTTGGCCAAGCCCACTATGTGAGGCAGGAAGAAGGTGCTGCCGAATTCGGGGACCAGTCCCACCCGCGCGAATATCGCCCCCAGGCGAGCCCTGTCGGAGGCGATGCGGATATCGCAGGGGAGGGTCACAGTGAAGCCCAGTCCCACCGCCGGACCGTTGATGGCAGCTATGATCGGCTTCTTGAGGTTGAAAATGAGCTGACAGAGGCTCTCCTGAGCAGACACACCAAGGCTCGGCGCCCCGCTTTCGATGTCAGCCTGGAACTCGCGCACGTCGGCGCCCGAGCAGAAGCCGCGACCGGCGCCGGTCAGGACGACGCAGCCAACGCCATCATCGTCCTCGGCCTGATGGAAGGCCTGGAGCATCTCGCTGCCCATGGTGGACGTGAAAGCATTGAGCACCTCCGGCCGGTTGAGGGTAATGGTCACAACTCGGCCCTTCTTCTCGTAGAGGATAGTCTCAAAGCTCATAGCCTCCCCCTTCGGCTGACCCTCAAGGCCAGACTCTCACTCTATGGCAACGATGTTGCGGCCTGTCTCGGTATCGTGCCTCACCTTCGCCCTCCGGCCCACCATCTCCTCCTGGGTCATCCAGCGGAGGAGCCCCGGGTCCGGCTCCGTATTGGCGATGAACCTGCTTTCGTCTTCCAGACGACCGATCACTATGGCGAATTCCGGCTCGCCAGCGCGATCGAAGACGACCGTGTACGTCTCTACAGTCCCTGATCCCTGCGCCGCCTCCACCAGGTTGGGGTGAGGCATCGCATCCAGTTCCGCCTGGTCCTCCGGCGAGTCGGTTCTCCTCCACTCGCGCTCCGGCGGCATCCCGCTGTAGATGCCCACCGCATGCTTGGTGACGTACCAGCCCATAGCGGACACCAGGGCCTTGCGCTGACGCTCCCTGCACAGCCGCTCCACCGCGGAACATACGGCATGCAGGCTGTAGTTGTTGCCGGGGCCGCCGAAGTAGGGAAGGCCGCCCGCCAGGGTAATGGGGCGGGGATCGTCCTCGCCGATGCCCAGCATGGCGCAGGCGATCTGCACCGCGCTCGGAAAGCAACTGTAAAGGTCGAACCAGTCGATCTGGTCGATGCTCAGGTCGGCCATCTCCAGAGCCCTTCGCCCGACCAAGGCCAGCGCCGGCGAGCTGTGGTAGTTGAGCCGCTCGCTGAAGTGCCAGAGGTCAACGCCGTTGGCACATCCCCAGATGTACACCCACTTCTCCTTGGGGATGCCCAGCTCCTGGGCTGTGCCCACGTTGGTCATGATCACCGCCGCTGCCTGATCCACCCTGATGATGGCGTTCATGCACTTGGGATAGGGGAAGCATATCATGCGGTTGTCAGGGCCAACCGTCCTGATCTCGTCCGCTGTCTTGCCATCGCGGAACCAGGCAAACGGATTGTCCTTGGCCACCTGGGCCAGGCGGGCGCACAACAGAGCGAGCCGCTCCTGGTGCTCGGCAATGGAGCACCCCTTGTGTGCCCGAATCGCGTTCTCGAACAGCGGATAGACGCGCACCGGCATGTTGACATCGTGGCGCATTTCGATGTCGTTGAGCCCGGCTCGGGCATCTCCGGCCATCGCCTTGGGAGCTGCCCACTGCCGCCAACGCTGCTGCCGCCCGCTAGCTCCCAACTCGGCCATCGATCGCATCGCTTCAGCCCCCGCTATCAGGGCCAGACGAGACTCGCCGCGAGCGATGCGCTCGGCTGCACGGTTGATCAGCCATTGGGGCGCCGTGGCACCAACCGTGGTGTAGACCTTGTCGGTCGGCTGGGCACCGACAGCCTCGGCCAGCAGGCCAGGAGCATCCGCATAGGACCAGCAAAGGATATTCGACACGCCAACTGAGTCCAGCCGCTCCAGCAGTCCTCGGCACTCAGCATCCTCCTCGGCCTGCTCAGCCACTCTGACTATCATGTCCAGTGGCTCCAGAGCGTCGGCCAGGTCATCGGAGCGATTGGTGTACTGGGCCGTTCCGACGATGATCGGCAAGTGCCGTTCGTTCATTGCACAGAACCTGCGCGTCTGCGCTCAGTTAGATCTTGGGCGCCTTGTGCCGGTTGGTCTGCTGAGTTCAGGAGGCGACTGGCTTGAAATACCGGATATCCAGGATGGAGCCCTTGCGTTGCCGCCGCGGCAAGAAGACAGCGGCCCCCGCTTCATCTCTTGCTAGTCCTGGCAAGAGAGCGCGCCATTCTGTCCAGCTTGAAGATGGTGACAAACTCTTGGTTCTTGCTAATCCACAGCTTTTTCATGATCACGGCGTCGGTGA
>CAZXAF010000025.1:0-12538 GCA_964638905.1 uncultured Dehalococcoidia bacterium | reverse complement strand
GCAGGGACGTCGCTCAGGCGCAGGGAAAGGACGCGGGAAATGCTGTCGTCGCCCATGGAGACGCCGTATATGTTGTCGGCTGTCTCGATGGTGCGGCGATTGTGGGTGATAACAATGAACTGGGTCTGCTGGGCCAGTTCTCGAATGGCAGCGACGAAGCGGCCTACGTTGGCCTCGTCCAGCATGGCGTCCACCTCGTCCAGGACGCAGAAGGGCGAGGGGTTGGTCTGGAGGAGGGCGAACAGGAGAGAGACCGCCGTGAGGGCCTTCTCCCCACCGGAGAGCACGCTCAGGCTTTGCAGACGCTTGCCGGGCGGCCGAGCGACGATGTCCACGCCTGCGGTGCGATAGTCCTCCGGCTCGGTGAGAACGAGCTTGGCCTGGCCGCCGCCGAAGAAGGTGGTGAAGTATTTGCTGAACCGCTCCGCTACCTGGTGGAAGGTTTCCTCAAAGCGTCGGCAGATGATTTCATCCAACTCATCGATGGCCTCAAGGAGGGAGCGCTCGCCTGCGCTCAGGTCGGCGAGCTGGGAGGTAAAGAAGGTGTGGCGTTCCTTCAACTCGTCGTACTCCTCCTCGGCCTGGGGGTTGACGGGGCCCACGGCTCGGAGTTGGGCGCGCAGGCGCTGTATGCGCTCTTCCATGGTCTGCGGATCGATGAGTGCTCCACCGGCCACCGGCGGCAGGTGGCTGCTTCGGCTGTGGCTGTCGCCGTCGCCGTCGCCATCGCCATCACCGTCGCCGCTGGACAGCCAGGCAGGCGATTCCAGCGACGGCATTGGTGTCGCTCTCACTTCATCACCACTGGTCAGCGTCAGGCCGTCGGCCTCTATGCGCTGACGCATGCTCTGGAGGTCAGCCAGGTGGTGATGCACCTTCGACTCCGCTTCCAGTAGCTGGCGTTCCGCTGACAGCAGGCGGTTGCGGGCGGCAGCCTCCTTTGCCTGGGCATCGCGCTCTTGGCCTTCCAGGGCAGCTATGATCTGCTGGGCAGGCTCCACATCTTCGCTGTAGCGCTTAAGCTCCTGGTTGAGCTTCTCTACCTCTCGCCAGTTGGCTTCGGCGTTTTCCGTAAGGGAGGTGCTCTCCAGCTCGATGCCGCGGAGCTCGGCCTGCTTGGCGGTCATCTCGGCGTCCAGCTTGGCCAGAGTGGTCTGGCGGGTCTCCTGGATATGGCTTAGGGACCGCAGCTCTCCATCCATGGAGGCCACATTGGTGCTGCACTCAGTGACCCTTTGCAGCAGGGTCTGTCGGCGCTCGCTGAACAGGCCAGCCGCCGAGCGTAGATACTGGGTGACCTCTTGAGCTTCGGCGGCCTGGGTCAGCAGTTGCTCTCTCTCCTCCTGCAGGTGCTGATCTTGCTGGATGAGGGATGCCAGTTGCTTGGTTGACCTCCGCTGGCTGGTGATCAGCCAGCGCAGCTCGCCTCGAAGCTGGGCCAGGAGACGGCGGTCGTGAGCGATGGTATCCTGGGCGCGCATGCGCTGCTCCTGGATGGTGGACAGGGTCTGGGTCACCCGCTGGAGGGCACTATCATCCTCGGCGGTGCAGGAACGAAGCCGTTCCGTCTCCTGCTCAGCGGCCTGGCGGGAGCGAACCAGTCTCTCGATCGCTTTTGGTATGGAGGCCAGCTCCTGCTGGCGGGCGAATACATTGCCCTCGCTGGTAGGGCGGCCGGTGCTGATCAAGCCCATGGGGTGAAGGAGAATACCGTCGCGGGTTACCACGCTGCCCATTCCCCGTCGCAGGACGCGCAGAGCGGCATCAATGTCGTCTACGACGATGGTGCGGCCAAGGAGGGAATCGACAACCTTGCGATAGCGTCCGTCGCACTTCACCAGCCGGCTGGCGACGCCCATCACTCCCTGTTCCTTCATGATGTTGAGGGGGTAGACCTCCTTGAGGCTGTCCAGAGGGAAGATGACTACCCGTCCTACCTCTTGTCTGGCCAGTTCCTGCACAAGGGCCAGGGCGTCCTTCTGGTGTTCCACCAGCATCGCTTGGAGATTCTCGGCCAGGGCGGCCTCGATGGCGCGTTCCAGACCCTTTGGCACGCGGATGAGGCTGCTCAACACTCCCAGGAGGCCATGCACCTGAGTGTTGCCGGCCCCCAGGGCGGGCGCAGAGGTGGCCCGTGTTCGGGCGTCGTGGGCCTGCTGGGCATCGGTGAGGATGCCAAGGCGAGCCTCGAGGCGCTCGATCTCCAGATCGCGCAGGCGGCAGCTCTCTTGCAGGGTCAGGAGGGAGGACTGGCTCTTCTCCAGGCGGCTCTTGAGGGCATCCTGTTCCTGAAGGGCGGCCACAATCGTTTCATTCTGGCGTTTCTCCTCCGCCCGATAGCCGCTCAGGTTGCGCGCCGCTTCGACCATCTGCGATATGATCGCCTGGCGGTGCTCCTCCTGCTGGGCGGCCTCCTCCTCCAGGCGTGAGCGGGTTTCGACCAGGCTACGCAGGCGTGCTTCCACATCGCTTACGCCGGCGCGGGTGCGAGCAGCCCTCTCCTCCCCTGTCGCTGCCTGGCGTTGCATGCCGGAGGATTCCTGCTCGAGGCTCTCCAGCTCCTGCTGTGCCTGGCTGAGGACGCGACGACCTGCCTCCAGTTCCTCCTCCAGAGCGGTCCTGCGGCGGCTGTCCTCCACTGACGCTCGCGCCAGATTGAGCATCTCTTTCTCCAGGGACTCGAACTCCAGCTGGAGCTGCTGCCGCCGACCGATCACGCCGCTGTGCTGCTGATAGGCGAGGGCGATACTCTTCTGGAGGCGGCTCACCTGCTCGCTGAGGCGCTGGTGCTGGAGGGCACGGTCGGCGATCGCTGAGCGCTTCCTGGCCAGCTCCTCTCTCACTGCCCCCAGCTGTTCCTCCCAGGTCTTGATTTCGGCCTCGGCACGAGCTTGCTCCTGCTGGCAACGGTCGAGGGTCAGTCGGGCCGTTCCCAGGACCTCCCTCTTCTCTTGCCAGAGGTGACCGTACCAGGCTTGCAGGGCGTCTGTGAGCTCCTGCGATAGCTGCTCGTGACGGGCGGCTCGTCGCGCCTGCCGTTCGAGTTGGGACAGGCGAGGGGCTATCTCATCGACAAGGAACTGGACACGCTCCATGTTGTCGCGAGTGGCTGCCAGGCGATTCTGGGCCTCCTCGATCTTGAGACGATAGCGCTGAACATCGGCGGCTTCCTCCAACAGGAAGCGGCGCTCCTCGGGGCGGAGGTTAAGGATGGTCTCCACCAGGCCCTGGCCGATGATAGCGTAGCTGCTCTGGCTGGCGTTGGCTCGTAGGAGAAGGTCGATGATGTCCTTGAGGCGAACCCGCTTGCGGTTGATGTAGTAGTCGCTATCGCCGGAGCGGCGAACGCGGCGGGTGATGGCTACCTCGGCGAAATCGAGAGGAAGCCAGCCGTCGCTGTTGTCGAGGGTGAGGGATACCTCGGCGGCGCTGGCCGCTGACCGCCGAGAGCTGCCGCTGAAGATGACATCCTCCAGCTTGCGAGCGCGAAGAAGGCGGCCACTGGTCTCGCCTAAGACCCAGCGGAGAGCATCGGCCACGTTGCTCTTGCCGACGCCGTTTGGGCCGACAACGGTGGTGATGCCCGGCCCCAGCTCGAAGGCCGTGCGGGTGGCGAAGCTCTTGAATCCCTGGATCTCCAGTCGTTTGAGGTACATAGCTCACTCAGCCTAGCAGCAGGGGGTGGGCTCGCCGGCTTCGATAGCCTCCAGGGCCTCCTGGGCGGCCTTGGTCTCTGCTTCCTTCTTGCTTCTGCCCTGGCCCAAACCCAGAGCGCGATCGCCCACCATGGCCTCCACGGTGAACACCTTGGCGTGGTCTGGTCCCTCGGCGGCCACCGTTCGGTAGGAAGGGGTTGTCTGCCAGCGGGTCTGCACCAGCTGTTGTAGCCGCGACTTGCTGTCCAGGGCTACTTTCCCAGCCGTCAGGCGGGCAAGCTCTGGCTTCAGGGAGCGGAGGACAAAAGCCCTGGTCTTGGCGAGGCCGCTATCTACTAGAGCCGCTCCCACTATCGCCTCGAAGGCAGAGGCCAGGTTGGAGGGTCTCTCCTGGCCGCCGGTCAGCTTCTCGCCGCGGCCCAGGAGGAGGTAATCGCCCAGGGACAGCCTCTCGGCAATCTGGGCTAGGGTCTCCCAGCGGATGAGGGAGCTTCTGAGTTGGGTGAGCTCCCCTTCGCTCAGGTCGGGGAAGTCGCTGTAAAGCTTGTGGGAGACGATCAGCCCTAAGACAGCATCGCCCAGGAACTCCAACCGCTCGTTGGACTCTGGCGCTGGGAGATGAGCCTCGTTAAGATATGACCGGTGGACTAACGCCTGTTGGAGCAAGGAAGGGTCTTTGAACTTCAGGCCGAGAGCCGTTTGTAATAGCGAAAGGTTTGGCCCTTGCTCTGCTGTCGCGGTTGCCTTAGATGCCAAACTTTCACCTTGAAGAACGTTCACTGTCAATATTCTGTGTTCGGAGAGCCCCAGGTCGATTAGTTGGTTAAGAAAGGCACCCCTTCAATATGGAGGGTGCTCTCAGCGAACGCAGGCAATGATAGGGGTTGTGAGAGTGAATGTCAAGGGGCGGGGGCGATGATAGGATTGGGGAACCGTAGTGGAAGCATTGTGGAGACACGGTGGATAAAGGGCTAACCACAGCAGCAAGGCTCCTCGCTCGCTTGCAGCGCGGCCTGAGCGCCGGGGCGGTTCAAGCCGTCAAGGTTGTGCTACGACTGGCGGAGGAGGAAGATCGCACGCTGTACCTGGTGGGCGGAGGTGTGCGAGACCTGGTGCTGAGACGCGGCCAGGTAGACATCGATTTGGTGAGCGAAGGGTCGGTGCTATCCCTGGCGCAAAGGGCGGCTGCCGCGCTGGATGGTCGCTGGGTCGAGCATCGCGCCTTCGGGACGGTAACGGTGGAGGGGCGGGATTTCCGCCTGGACCTGGCGATGGCTCGAGCCGAGAGCTACGCACGGCCGGGCGCTCTGCCCAAGGTCAGGCCGGCATCCATTGGCGAGGACCTGTCCAGGCGCGATTTCAGCATCAACGCCATGGCCCTGGCCCTCTGCGGTCGCCAGCGCGGCCAGCTCCTCGACCCTTTCGACGGCATGGGCGACATCGCTACGAAGCTCGTGCGGGTCCTCCACGACCGCAGCTTCATCGACGACGCTACCCGCATCCTGCGAGCCGTTCGCTACGAGACGCGCTTCTCCTTCGGCATCGAGGAGGGGACGCTGGCGCTGCTCAAGCGGGACCTGCCCTACCTGGACACCATCAGCGGAGCGCGGCTGCGGCACGACCTGTTGCGTCTGCTGGCGGAGGACGAGCCGGAGAGGGGCCTCCTGCGGTGCCAGGAGCTGGGGGTGCTAGCCGCTATCCACAAGTCCCTCCGCTTCGATGGCGAGCTGGCCGACGCCTTCCGACACGCGCGTGGGATTGCGCAGGCCGGGCCGCCCGAGCTCCACCTGAGCCTTCTAGGCACTCGGCTCTCCCCTGCCGATGCGCAGGCGGTGGCCCTTCGGCTGGCTCTGTCCAAAAGACAACGGCAGGCGCTGGAAGGCGCGGCCGAGCTGGCCTCCCTTCTGCCCTGGCTCTCAGGGGCTGACGTGCGCCCCAGCCAGGTGCTCGAGCGGCTCGAGCCCTATCCCCTCCCCGCCGTCCAGGCCTGGGCGCTGGTAGCCTCTCGATCGGCGGCTGGCGAGAGGCTTGCTTGCTATCTAGAGGACTGGCGTTATGTCAAGCCCTCTCTCGATGGAAGGGCCCTCGAGCGCCTGGGCGTGAAGCGAGGACCGGCCGTGGGCGATGTTCTGCGATTGCTGAGGACGGTGCGGCTGGACGGCCAGGCGAGCAGCCGTCAGGAAGAGACGGATCTCGTTCGGAGTGTTGTGGAGGGGAAGGTTAAGCTGCCAGAGCGGCAGGTGGAGAACGAGGACTAGCGCTGTTGCCCGGCGAAGCGCTCCAGCACAGCGGCGATCTGTTTGGCCCCGCGGAGGAAATCGGCCAGGCGGATGTTCTCGTCGGGGGCGTGGAAGCGCGACTCCGGATAGCCGACGCCGAAATCGGCCGTGGGCAGGCCAAGCGTCTTGGCGAAGGGATAGAGGGGTCCGGTTCCGGCCATGCTGGGGATGAGGACGGGTTCCCGGCCGTACACCTGGCGAGCCGTCTCGCACACCAGGCCCACGAAAGGGTGATCGATGGGCGTACGGGCCGGCCGCTCGGCTGACAGGCAGCGCACCTCGAGATCGCCGTAGCCCTTCTGGCGAAGGTGCCGCCGGAGCTCCTCCAGCACCTCCTCGGGGTCCTGGTCGGGCACCAGGCGGAATTCGAGCTTGGCCGTGGCCCGCGATGGAAGCACCGTCTTGGTGCCCGGACCCTGATAGCCGGAGCTGAGCCCGTCGATGTTGCAGGTGGGCTCGAACACGTGGCGCAAGCGATAGTCCAGCCCGCGAACGCCCTTCAGGAAGCCGTCGAGCCCCAGGCTGCGAGCGGTGTTCTCCTCCTGGGAGGGCATAGCCTCCACTGCTGCCCTCTCCTGGGCGCTGGTGGGGCGCACCCGCTGGTAGAAGCCGTCGATGAGGATGTTCTCCTGGGAGTCCTTGAGCGTGGCCAGCGCCCAGAGCAGGCGCCAGGCGGGGTTGGGCACCACCGTCGCGTAGGAGGAGTGGACATCGCGATTGGCCCCGCGGGCCTCCAGCTCGATGTAGAGGAGGCCTTTCGCTCCCAGGACGATCTGGGGCTGGCCTTCCCAGTTGACGCCGCCTCCCTCCCACAGGCAGGCGTCGGCGGCCAGGAGCTGACGGTGCTCCTCCACGAAGGCCTCGATGCCCGGGCTGCCGATCTCCTCGTCACCTTCGATGCAGAACTTGAGGGACAGGGGCACCTGCCCCCGCACCGCCTGGAAGGCGCGGATGGCCGCCAGGCGGGCGGCGATGTTCCCCTTGTTGTCGCAGGCGCCTCGCGCGTAGAACTTGTCCTGCCGCAGGGCGGGCTCGAAGGGCGGCGACGACCAGAGGTCGAGGGGCTCCGCTGGCTGCACGTCGTAGTGGTTGTATAAGAGGATGGTCTTCTCCCTGGAGGCGCCGGCTAGCTCGCCGTAGACCACCGGATGGCCGCCGGCCTTGGGGAGGACCTGAGTGTGGAAGCCGAGGCCTCGGAGCATCTCGCTCACCAGCGCCGCCGTCTCCTCGATGGCCCTTCCTTCGGCGCTCACGCTGGGCAGGCTGCAGAGGCGCATCAGGTCGTCGATGGCCTCCTGCTGGTGCTCCTCGATGTGGCGAAACACGTCCTCCATCGCTTCCCTCCTAGCGCTCCGCTTCCAGCCAGGCGGCGGCAAGAGCGGGCAGATCGGCCAGGGGCGCCTCCTTCATCTGGCAGGGCGGCAGGGATTCCAGGAAGGCCTGCCCGTAGCGCTTGCTCTTGATCCGGCGGTCGAGCACCACCAGCACTCCTCGGTCGGTCTTGGTGCGGATCAGCCGGCCGAAGCCCTGCTTGAAACGCAGCACCGCCTGGGGCAGAGCGTACTGAATGAAGGGCTCCTCGAACAGGGCGGAGCGGGCGGCGAAGACGGGCTCGCTGGGCACGCTGAAGGGCAAGCGGGCTATGACCAAGAGCGACAGCGCCTCGCCCACTACGTCCACGCCCTCCCAGAAGCTGGCAGTACCCAGGATGACCGAGCGGGGACTGTGCCTGAGGGCGTCCAGGAGATGCTGGGGCGCGCCGTCGATGCCCTGGCCCAGGACAGCGATGCCACCTTCGGTCAGGGGCCCGCGGATGGCGGCATGGGCTGCCTGCAGAGAGGCGTGGGAGGTGAACAGCACCAGCGCTCGGCCCTGGCTGGCCCGACAGAGCTCGCAGAGGGCGCGGTGGGTGCTCTCCTGGTGCTCGGGCATCCCCGGTTCGGGCATGTCCCTGGGCAGGAGGATGAGGGCCGCACGCTGGTAGTCGAAGGGTGAGCCCAGCAGGAGCTCGCTGGCCTCCTCCAGGCCCAGCCGCTGGCGGACGTAATCGAAGGAGCCCTGGGCGGCCAGCGTGGCGCTGGTGAGGATGAGGCTGTTCTTGTCGGCGTAGAGGTGCTCCTGGAGGAGGGGGCCAACGTCCAGCGGCGCCCAGGCCACTCCGATGCCCGCTGGCCCTCCCTCCGCCAGCCACTGGATCCTCTGCGGGTCCTCCTGCTCGATGGCAGCGGCGATCCCCTGGCGAAGCTGCTGGCCGGTCTGCAGCAGGGAGGCTGTCTCGACCACTAGGCTCTCGTAGTTCAGGAGGCCCATGCCTTCAGCGTCGCTGAGGGCGACATGCAAGCGGGCCAGGCCATCCTCGACGGCTGCCAGGGCCAGGCGGAGGTTGTCCCAGGCCACGTCCACCGTCACCCAGTCGGGCTGGACGCGCATCGCGCTGGTCAGCAGCAGGCGCTGCTCGTAGTTGCCGCTCTCCTCCGCGTGCTGGCGGAGGAATGCCCGCGCCGCCTCGCTGAACTCGCGCAGGCGGGGGCGTGCCCTGTCCACAGCCTCGCCGATGGCTGCCGTCAGGCCGGTGAGCTGGCCGCCCGGCCCCAGGGGGATGGTCAGCCCCCGCACGCTCTGACGGACGCTGGCGGCCAGGCCCGAACCGCGTTGGCGGCCCTCCCGCCGGTGAAGGCGGTCCAGGTACGATAGCAGGTCGGCCTCTCGCGTCTCGAAGCCCAGTTGGCGGGTGGCCTCTTCCTCCAGATGCTGCCCCTCGTCCACGATCAGGTTGTCGTGGGCAGGGATGACCCGCCCGCCGGCGGCTACGTCCGACAAAAGGAGGGCGTGATTCACCACCACCAGGTGGCACGCCTCCGCTCGCTGACGGACGCGCACCAGGAAGCAGCTTCCGTCGAGGACGAAGGGGCAGGAGCTGCCAAGACAGTCCTCGTTCTGGGCCGACAAGCGATACCAGAGCGTCTCCTCGCCAGAGCTGAGCCTCAACTCGGCCCGGTCGCCGCTTTCCGTCTGGGGTAGCCAGAGGAGGAGGCGGAGGACGAAGCGGGCCTCCTCTTCGGAAAGGAGGGACGATTGGCGGGCTGCCAGGTGGCGGCGCAGGCAGAGGTAGTTCCGTCTTCCCTTCAGTTGGGTCGCCGCTAGCGGACGGCCGTCACCGGGCCGTCCCTCCAGCAGACGCTGGACGGCGGGGATGTCCTTGGCGGCGAGCTGCTCCTGGAGGTTGATGGTGGCGGTGGAGATCACCACGCGGCCGTTGTTCCGCAGGGCATAGCAGGCGGCGGGCAGGAGGTAGGCCAGCGATTTGCCGATGCCGGTGCCCGCCTCGACGATGAGCTGTTGGCCATCGTTGAGGGCTTCGGCTACTGCCTGGGCCATCGCTGCCTGCTCCGGTCTCTCCTCGAACTGGGGTAGGATGTCCTGGCGCTTCCCCAGCGATTGGAGGAGGGCCAGCACCTCCGACGGCTCCACGGGCTCGCGCCGCTCGCAGGGCGGGATGGGCTCGGGTGCTGGTCGGCGCGGCCTGGGAGGAGCCGGCGCGGCCTCGTTGAGCACTTCGGCGAAGAAGAAGCGCCAGGGCCAGCGGCCGGCGGCGGCCAGTTGAGCAGCCTCGGCCAGGATGGGCCGTGGCAGGCCGGCGGCGTGCGCTCGCAGGGCCAGGAAGACCTCACGGGCGGTCTCGGCGTCGGCGAGGGCCCGATGGTGGCTGACCAGGGGTATGCTGAAGTGGCGGCTGAGGGCCGAGAGGCTGTACTCCTTGCGCAAGGGCAGGAGGAGCACGGCCAGCTCGTGGGTGTCGTAGACCACCGCGCCGTGGCTAAGGCCAACGGCTGCCAGGAAGCGGAGGTCGAAGCCAAGGACGTTCTGCCCCACGATGGGATGGGCGGCGATGAACTGCTGGAGTCGAGGCGCTACGGCATCCATGGAGGGCGCATCTGCCACCTCCTCGGGGGCGATGCCGGTGAGCATTTGTATGCGGTGAGGGATGGGCCTGCCGGGGTTCACCAGGGTGGAGAACGTTTCCTGGACGACGCCCTTCGAGTCGAACTTAACCGCGCCTACTTCGATGATGGCGTCGGTCTGCGGATCGAGGCCGGTGGTCTCCAGATCGAGGGCTACATAGGTGCTGGTCAAGGGCGCTCCCTGCGTGGACTCGCAGTCAGTGTAGCATAGACGCCAATTGCCCTGCTATTGGGCGGCCTGCGCCAGGCGAGGCAGAGCCCAGCCGAAGAGGGCGATGAAAGACAGGACGATCGCTGCCACCTGCCAGGGCAGGCGTCGGAAGGCGGTCACGATGGCGATCAGGTTCAGGCCGCCGAAGCTGATGATCAGCACGGTGTACAGGAGGTTGGGGCTGCCCAGGCCGCCGCCGGGGGCCTCCTGCAAGGTGTACCGATAGAGAAGGCCGAGCAGCATCCCGACGGCTGTCCACAGGAGGAAGGCGATCAGGGATATGGGCACGGCCAGGGCGACGGCCGATATGTTGGGGGCAATGGCTTTGACCAGAAAGGGAATGCGGCTACGTGCGTCCACGATCATCAGGGCTGCTAGGCCGCTGAAGATGATGGCCATGATGTAGCCGCTGACGAAACCGGCGAATACCTCTTCCATAGCATCAATCGGGTAGCTGCTCGATGGCCAGCGCCTGCGAGGAGGAGACAGTGGCAGCAGCGAAGGCTCTGGCTCCTGCGTCGATGGCTGCCCTGGCCAGGCGTTGCCCTTGCTCTTCGTCTCTGAGCAGCACAAACAGGGCCGGGCCGCTCCCCGCCAGGTGAACGGCACTTGCCCCCGCCTGTATCAGGGCGTGGCGATGGCTCTGCAACTGGGGGAAGGCCTTGAAGGCCAGGGAGCCGAAGATGTTGTGCAGATCGCCTTCCTTGATGCGCCTCCCCTTCTTGAGGGCGTCGGCGAACCGATCGCTGATGTCGCCATCGCCGTAGTCCTTGGGGCCCAGGAGGGAGTACATGTGCCGGGTCTTCTGGGGTATGGCCAGCGGCGGCACGACCACCAGGATGGCTGTCCGGGGAGCGTCGGGGAGGACGCTTATTCGCTCGCCACGCCCCTCGGCGAGGGCGGTGCCGCCCCGCAGGAAGAAGGGCACGTCCGCCCCTAGCTCGCTGGCCAGCTCGGCCAGGCGCTCGTCGGGCAGGCCCAGGCCCCACAGGCGGTCGAGGCCCCGCAGGGCGGCGGCGGCATCACTGCTACCGCCTCCCAGGCCGGCTGCCACGGGTATGGTCTTGGTCAGGCTCATCCTGGCGCCGCCATTATAGCCTGCCCTCTCCTGGAGAAGGCGAGCGGCTCTCATTGTCAGATCGTCCTGGGGAGGCGGCAAGCCCTCGCCTGTCGTTTCCAGGGTCAGGTCAGGGGCTGACTCCAGCTCCAGGCTATCGAACAGGTCGATGGTCTGGAGGATGGTCTTCACGTTGTGGAAGCCGTCCGGGCGACGGCCGAGCACCTCCAGCGTCCAGTTGATCTTTGCGGGGGCCATCAGGCGCAGGCGCATAGGGCATCACTTCCCTCTGGAGAGGTGACCGCTCCCTCGCCAGGCGCGATAGAGGCACCCCCACTCGTCCAGGCTGAGCGTCTGGGCGCGACGCTTTGGGTCGATGTTTGCCGTTTCGAGAAGGGTCTGCGCAGAAGCAGGCTCGACGCTCAGACCGAGGGCAAGGGCGTTGCGAAGCTGCTTGCGGGGGGCAGCGAAGCCGGCCTGCACCAGTTGGAAGAAGGCCTGGCGATCGTCCACGGCCACCGCCGGCTCCGGCCGCACGTCCAGGCGAATGACGGCCGAGCGCACCTTGGGCGGCGGACGGAAGGCGCGCGGCGGCACGTAGAAGAGGACCCTGGCCTGGGCGTAGAACTGGACGCCGATGCTCAGAAGCCTCATGCGTCCAGGCGGGGCAGCGATGCTTTGGGCTACCTCCGCCTGCACCATGACGATCATCCTGACGGGCGGCTGGGCGCTCTCCAGGAAGCGGCGGAGCACGGCGGAGGCGATGTAGTAGGGCAGGTTGGCCACCACCACGTACGGCGGCGATGCCTCGGCGCTGGTCAGCAGGTCGCCGGGCGGGAGGGAGAGGATATCGGCGCAGACGGGCTCCACGTTGGGGCAGGCCGCCAGGCGACGGCGAAGATGAGCACAGAGCTCCTTATCGATCTCTACGGCGATGACCTTGCCCGCCTTCGAGGCCAGGGCCTCGGTGAGCACGCCCATGCCGGCGCCCACCTCCACGACGGTGTCAGCGGGGGAGAGCGACGCCGCGGCCAGGATGCGCTGAAGTACCCTTCGGTCGGTCAGGAAATGCTGGCCGAGGCTCTTGCGCGGCCGGCTGGTCACCGTCGGCGCGCTCGTCCGAGCGGCCGCTCTCGAATCAGTGCCTTCTTCTGGCAGACCCTTCGCCATGCCCCGATCATATCGCTGGGGCGGCGGTGGGGTCTACTCCAGCACGTACACCGTCGCCCAGCCGCTGCGCCAGTCGGGGGTCTCGTAGTCGGCGAAGCCCAGGTCGATGATGTTGCCGATCACCGCCGATCCCGTGTCGGCGGCCACCGCCTCGCCGTAGCCGGGGACGTACACGCGGGTGCCCAGCGGGATGACATTGGGGT